>NZ_JBISWL010000110.1:0-46639 GCF_044462265.1 Kocuria rhizosphaerae | reverse complement strand
CCGCCGGGCTCCCGTGCGCCCTGCGGCGATCTCCGGCTCACGTAGACTGGTTTTGGTGCCGGGATTCCCCCCATCGGCCCGAACACGGCAGTCGACCACCGAGGAGCGTGCGCACGTGGTGTCATTCCTGGAGAAAGTCCTCAGGACCGGAGACAAGAAGGTCCTGTCGCGGCTGCGGTCCTACACGGACGCCGTCAACAGCCTCGAGGACAGCTTCCGGGAGCTCAGCGACGCGGAGCTGCGCGCGGAGACGGACGCGTTCCGGGCACGGGTGTCCGACGGCGAGTCGCTGGACCGGCTCCTCCCCGAGGCCTTCGCCGTCGTGCGCGAGGCGGCCTCTCGCACCCTCGGCCAGCGCCACTACGACGTCCAGCTCATGGGTGGCGCGGCGCTGCACCTCGGGAACATCGCGGAGATGAAGACCGGCGAGGGCAAGACCCTCGTGGCTACGGCTCCCGCCTACCTCAACGCGCTCTCGGGCAAGGGCGTGCACGTCGTGACCGTCAACGACTACCTGGCCGAGTACCAGGCCAACCTCATGGGCCGCGTCTACCGGTTCCTGGGGATGGAGACCGGTGTGGTGCTCGCCGACCAGGACCCCGCGACCCGCCGTCAGCAGTACGTCGCCGACATCACGTACGGGACCAACAACGAGTTCGGCTTCGACTACCTCCGCGACAACATGGCGTGGAGCCCGGAGGAGCTCGTGCAGCGCGGCCACAACTTCGCGATCGTCGACGAGGTGGACTCCATCCTCATCGACGAGGCCCGCACCCCGCTCATCATCTCCGGGCCGGCCTCGGGTGAGGCCAACCGGTGGTACACCGAGTTCGCGCGCCTCGTCAAGCGGCTGACGCCGGGCAACGACTACGAGGTGGACGAGAAGAAGCGCACCGTGGGGGTGCTCGAGTCCGGGATCGAGAAGGTCGAGGACTGGCTCGGCATCGACAACCTCTACGAGTCGCAGAACACCCCGCTCATCGGGTTCCTCAACAACGCGATCAAGGCCAAGGAGCTCTTCCGCTCCAACAAGGACTACGTGGTCCTCAAGGGCGAGGTGATGATCGTCGACGAGCACACCGGGCGCATCCTCTCCGGCCGGCGCTACAACGAGGGCATCCACCAGGCCATCGAGGCGAAGGAGGGCGTGGAGATCAAGGCGGAGAACCAGACGCTCGCCACGGTCACCCTCCAGAACTACTTCCGCCTATACGACAAGCTCGCCGGCATGACCGGCACGGCCGAGACCGAGGCCGCGGAGTTCATGAACACCTACGGCCTGGGCGTCGTCTCCATCGAGACGCACCGACCGCTGGCCCGCATCGACCGCCCCGACCTCGTCTACAAGAACGAGGTCGCGAAGTTCGCCGCGGTCGTCAAGGACATCGAGGAGCGCCACGCCAAGGGCCAGCCCGTGCTCGTGGGCACCGTGTCGGTCGAGAAGAGCGAGTACCTCTCCAAGCTCCTGTCCCAGCGGGGCGTGCGGCACGAGGTGCTCAACGCGAAGAACCACGCGCGGGAGGCCTCGATCGTCGCGCAGGCCGGCCGGAAGGGCGCCGTCACCGTCGCCACGAACATGGCCGGCCGCGGCACCGACATCATGCTGGGCGGCAACGCCGAGTTCAACGCCGTGGAGCGGATGCGCGAGCGGGGGCTGGACCCCCAGCGGGACGCCGAGGAGTACGAGCGGGCGTGGCCCGAGGTGCTCGCGGCGTGCGAGGAGGAGACCAGGACCGAGCACGAGGAGGTCGTCGCCCTCGGCGGACTCTACGTGCTGGGCACCGAGCGCCACGAGTCCCGCCGCATCGACAACCAGCTCCGTGGCCGCTCCGGCCGCCAGGGCGACCCCGGCGAGTCCCGGTTCTACCTCTCGCTCGCGGACGACCTCATGCGCCTGTTCAACGCCGGCGCCGCCCAGCGGCTCATGGCGGGAGCCCCGGACGACACCGCGCTCGAGCACAAGATCGTCTCGCGCGCCATCGCCTCCGCCCAGGGACAGGTCGAGGGCCGCAACGCCGAGCAGCGCAAGAACGTCCTGAAGTACGACGACGTGCTGAACCGTCAGCGCGAGGCGGTCTACCGCGACCGCCGACGGGTCCTCGAGGGGGACGACCTCGCGGAGCAGATCGCCCAGTTCGTGGACGAGGTCGTCGGTTCGACCGTGGCCGACCGCACGGCGGCCGGTCACCCCGAGGACTGGGACCTCGAGGGACTCTGGGAGGCGCTGCGCACGGTGTACCCCATCACCCTCACGGTCGACGAGGTGGTCGAGGAGGCGGGCGGCCGCACCCGTCTGACGACCGAGTTCCTGCGGGACCAGATCCTCTCCGACGCCCGTCTCGTGTACGCCCAGCGCGAGGAGGAAGTGGGCCCGGAGGCCATGCGCAACCTCGAGCGCCGTGTCCTGCTGTCGGTGATCGGGCGCAAGTGGCCCGAACACCTGTACGAGATGGACTACCTCAAGGAGGGCATCGGACTGCGCGCCATGGCTCAGCGCGACCCGCTCGTGGAGTACCAGCGCGAGGGCTACGCCATGTTCCAGGAGATGATGGGGGCCATCCGTGAGGAGACGGTCTCGACGCTGTTCCGGATGGAGGTCCGCCGGGAGCGCGTGGGCGCCGGAGGCGGACCCGTGGACCTCCGGATCCCCCGCCAGCCCCGGTTCCTGCAGTACACCGCACCCGGCGAGACCGGCGGCACGCAGACCCGCGTGGAGCCGGCCCCCTCCGTGCCGGAGGGCGAGGCCGCCGGGGTGGAGCCGGCCGGTGCCGAGCCGGCGGGTGCGGAACCCGCCCCCAACCGGGCCGGGCGCAGGGCCCGGGCCCGGGCCGCCAGCGGCGACTCCGCCGAGGGCTGAGGCGGCGGGGAGCGCCCCGGGCCGGGTCAGCCGACCTCCAGCTCGGTGACGCTCCAGCCCCGGCCCAGCCGCTCGATCCGCAGCGCCACGGCACGGCTGCGTCGCGGCTCCACGACGACCAGGGCCACCTCGTACACCCCCCGGTCCACGCGGCAGACGCGGCACCGGCGCACGTGGGGACTGCGGTGGAGCTCCTGTAGGGCCGTCTTGCCCTCGAACTGCTCCTGGAGCAGCCGCAGCATGTCGGCCCGCTGCTGGAACCGCTCGACGATCCCCGGTGTGGTCCAGCGCCCCAGCTGCGCGGCGGGCCGGTTGCCGCCCAGCACCTCCACCGCCGCCTGGCCGATCGAGCGGGCCAGGGCGGTGACACGGCCGAGTTCGTCCTCGGCGTCCCTGCCGACCACCCGGCCGGCGCCCCAGGTGTAGCCGCCCGGCGCGGTCGGCGGGCCCGGTCGCGACCGGGGGACCGCCGGGCGGGCCGGCTGACGTGCGGCCGTCCGGGCGAGGGGCTCGGAGCCGGTGGCGGGTGCGGTCATGACGGTCCTCCTGGGGTCGGCGGGAACGGGATGCTGGGCGCAGCTACAGCGCCGGCGCCCGGCACGACGAGGCGCTGCCCGGGCAGCAGCAGGTGCGGCCCGTCGAGGAGGACGTGCCGGTTGAGCTCGTACCAGACGGGCCAGCAGTGGGCGATCTCCGCGTCCGTCGCCCCGGGGCCCAGGTGGGCCGCGGCCAGGGACCACAGGGTGTCCCCGTGGAGCACGGTGACCCGGCCCTCCACGGTCCGCCCGGACGGGGACGGGACGGGTCGGGGCCCGGCCGGCGGGGCGCCGTCCGGAGGAGCCGGCGGGACCGCAGGGGAGGCCGGGGCCGGTGGTGCGGCCCGCGCACCGGGGGCCGGGGACACGTGGGGGGCCGGAGAGACGTGCACCGGCCTCCGGTCGTCAGCGCCCCAGAACGGCGACGCCGGCTCGTCCGCGGAGGCCGCGGACAGGCCCGCGAGCTGGAGGCCGAGCACGGCGGCCGCCGTGCGGCGCAGCACGGCGGGGGAGAGCCGCCGGCACACCAGCTCGACGCTGCCCCATCGACGGCGTCCGGCCACGACCGCGAGCACCGCCAGCCCCGCAGCGAGCCCCCAGCCCAGGACCACCGCGGCGCCGACGGCGGCCGCGACCAGCCCCAGCACGACCTCCGGGTCCCCGCCCCTCCGGGCCCCGCCCGCCAGGGCGGTCCCGGATGCCGCCAGCGCCGCTCCGAGGGCGGGCACCGCGAACGCGGTCCACAGCTGCGCGGACGCGGTCCGCCTCGATCCTGGTGTGCCGTCCATGCGATGCCCCCGTGCTCCTGCCGCGGCCCCCGGTCCCCACCGGCACCGGTCCGGCGGATCCGTACCATCGGACGTCATTTGATGCCATTTGATGTTCTTTGACGTCGTTTGGTGCTTGGGATGATTGTTAGTCCTCGGCGGGCACCGGTGTCAAGGGCGCGGCCCGTCCCGGTGGACGCCCGGCCCGTGCCCGCCGCCCGAGGGCATTCCCCCGCGGGCGGTCGCGCCGTGGGAGGCGCCTCGCGGACCGGCCGTCCCTTGACCGCGGCGGCGCGCCTGCCTACCGTGAGCCCCGGCACGGCCGGACGCCCCGGGGCCGGGAAGGAGACCAGCGTGCGCTGGGAACAGCTGTTCGCCGACATGGAGGCGCAGCTGGCCGCGGCGAGCCAGCAGGCCCTGGAGGAGGAGGCCGCGGAGCAGGCCCGTGCCGAGTACTCCCGCGTGCACCTCGCCGACCGACTGCGCGCGCGGCGCGGAGAACCCGTCCGGGCCCTCCTGACCGGTGCCGTGCCGGTCGAGGGCCGCGTTCGCTCGCTGGGCGCCGGGTGGGTCGTGCTCGAGGACCGGGGCACCGAGCACCTGGTCCCGGCGGCCGCGGTCCTGTGGTGGGAGTCGCTCGGGCGCGGCTGGGACGCCGAGGACGGGAGCGTGGCACACCGGCTCGGTCTGGGCCACGCGCTGCGCGCCCTGGCACGGGCCCGGGTGGTGGTGCGGGTGCGGCTCGGCGGTCCTCTCGCCGAGCTCGAGGGCACCGTGGACGCGGTGGGGGCGGACTTCTTCGACCTGTCGCTGCACCCCGGGGACGACTACCGCCGGCGGGGCAGTGTCACGGCCCGCCGCGCGGTGCCGTTCCCGGCGCTCGTGTGCATCTCGTCCGTGGCCGGTGGCTGAGGGCCGATCAGTCCAGGGTGCCGGAGCGCAGCGCCTCGGCGGTCCGCTCGTACCCGCGGGCGATGTACTCCTCCAGCTTGGCCGTCTCGACGCGCCACTGCCCGCGCCCGCCGACCTGGATGGCGGGCAGCTCCCCGCTGCGCACGAGAGCCCGCGCCTGCGACGCCGAGATGTTGAGGATCTCGGCGACGTCCGCCAAGGTCAGGAAGCGCTGCTGCGCCATCCTCCGCCTCCTTGCTCGTCGGTTCCCTCCGGTCCAGTCTGCCACCGGACGGGCCCTCCCGAGCACCGTCCACACCTGTGTGAGCCGGGGCCTGAGGGCCGGCCGTCTGTCCCCAGTTGTGCACCGGCCCGTTCCACCGTCCGCTCCGCACCGGCAGAATGTGGGCGACGAGCGCGGTCCCCACGACCGCGCCGACCACGGAGGAGGACGGTTGCCGATGAGCGGTGCGGCCAGCGGCGCGGACGGCGCGTCAGCGCGGTTCAGGAGACCCACCTGGCGGGACCCGCGGCTGCTCACGGGACTCCTGCTCGTGCTGGCCTCGGTCGCCGGGGTGACAGCGGTCGTGGCGGCCGCAGACCGCACCGAGCCCTACCTCGCCGCCGCCCGGGACCTCGAGGTGGGGCAGGCGGTGGGCGCGGACGACGTCGTGGCCGTCGACGTCCGGCTCCAGGAGGCCGCGGGACTCTACGTCCCCGCGGACCATGCCGTGGCCCCCGGGACCGTCGCCACGCAGCGGGTCGCCGAGGGCCAGCTGCTGCCGGGCACCTCCCTGGGCACGGCGGACCGGCTGGACCGCAAGCCCGTGGCCGTGGAGGTGGCCCACGCGCTGCCGGCGGAGGCGGGACCCGGGGCGCACGTCGACGTCTGGGTGGCCGGGCAGAAACCGACCGGCCGGGGCCACGAGCCGGCGCGCCTGCTGCTGCCCGCCGCCGAGATTGCCTCCGTCCGTGACCAGGAGACCGCGCTCGGCGCCGGCCGGGGCACGGTGGTGCACCTCCTCGTCACCGAGGAGCCGATGGGCGACCTCGTGGACGCGCTCGGCAACGACGCCAGGGTCACGCTCGTGTGGAACCCCGCGGGAGCGCCCTGATGGGCCTGCCCGTGATGACCCTGGGCGTCTCCACCTGGCCGATCGTCGACGGCATCGAGCGCCTGCACGGACCGGTCACGGTGGTCCGCCGCTGCCTGGACCTCACGGAGCTGCTCGCCGCCGCGCGGGCGGGGCTCGGCCGTGCGGCCCTCGTCGCGGAGGGTGCGGAGGAGATCACCGCGAGCCTGCTGGAGCAGATCCGGCTCGGCGGTGCGGCCGTGCTCGTGCTGGAGGGGCACGACCACCGACGTCTCGCCGGGCTGGGCGCCGTCGTGGTCCCCGGGCGGGCGGCTCCCGCCGACGCGGCCCGGCTCGTGGAGGAGGCGGTGGCCGCAGCGGCCGGTGCCGCCCGCCCGGCAGGGTACGCGGACGTCTCCGGCACGCCGGCGCCGCCGGACACCGGCGGGTCTCCCGGCCAGGACGCCGGCCCTCCGCTCCGGCCCGGGCGGGTCGTCGCCGTCTGGGGGCCGACGGGAGCGCCGGGGAGGACCACGGTGGCGGTCAACCTCGCTGCTGAGCTCGCCCTCCTGGGCGAGGACGCGGCCCTCGTCGACGCGGACACCTACGGGGCCTCCGTCGCCGCGACCCTGGGAATGCTGGACGAGGCCGCGGGCCTGGCCCAGGCGTGCCGGCTGGCCGAACAGGGGCGCCTGGACGGCGAGGCCCTGCGCCGCGCCGCGGCCGACGTCGCCGTGGCCGGGCGCACGGTGCGCGTGCTCACGGGGCTCACGCGCCAGGACCGGTGGCCCGAGCTGCGTTCGAGCGCGATGACCACGGTCCTGGAGCGCTCCGCACACGAGTTCAGCACCACGGTGGTGGACTGCGGCTTCGCCCTGGAGGCCGATGAGGAGCTCACGGTCGACACCATGGCCCCGCGGCGGCACGCCGCCGCGCTGGCGGCCCTCGAGCGCGCAGACGTGGTCGTCGCGGTGGGCGCGGGGGACGCCATCGGCGTGCCCCGGCTCGTCAAGGCCCTGCCGGAGGCCGTGGCCGCGGCCCCAGGGGCCCGGCTCGTGGTCGCGGTCAACAAGCTGCGCCGCTCGGCGGCGGGGCGCTCGCCGGAGCTCGGCATCCAGGAGGCCTGGGCCCGCTTCGGCGCCGGCTCGGCCCTGGAGCAGTTCGTCCCGTGGGAGCCGGAGACCTTCGACACGGCGCTGCTGGCAGGGGCCGTCCTGGCGGAGACCGCCGCGGGATCCCCGGCGCGCGCCGCCCTCCGGGAGCTGGCCGGCCGGGTCCTGGCGGAGCCCGAGGAGCACGGCGGGACGCAGCAGCCCGTGGTGCGCGGTACTAGGCTGGGCGCCAGGATCGGGGCCTGGCTGCGCCGCTGATCCGCGGGGGGACGCCCGGCTCCTCCGCCCGAGACGACCGGAGGCGATGTGGCGTTCACCAAACCCCTGAGGAGCAGCGGCGACTTCGGTCCCGGCGACTACGAGTGGCTCCATCTGCTCGTGGGGGACTGGCAGCTCATCGCGGACCTCGGCTTCGGCGACCTCGTGCTCAGCTTCCCGGTGGACTACATCCCCTCGGCCGGCAGCGGGAACGGCCGCGGCATGCCGGCCCCGGGCAGCCCCTTCGAGGTGCTCGCCCACGTGCGGCCCGCGACCGCGCCCACCGTGTTCCACGAGGACATGGTGGGGGACCTGCTGCCCGAAGAGCTGACCGGACCCATGCGTGCCGCATGGGTCGGGCGGCGGATCGAGTCCGTCCGCCCGGTCGACGGCGCCCTGCCCGGCCCGGTCAGGATCGTCCCCCTCGTGCGCCACGGCAGGACGCTGGCGCTGCTGACGATGCACACCGGCCGTGCACCCGGTCAGGCGTCCACCCGGCAGGAGACCGTCTACCGGGAGACCGCCGACGTGCTGATGCGGATGGCCAACGAGGGGCTGTGGCCGGACTTCTCCGCGCCCACCGGCTCGCGCCGCGGCGCCCCCCGGGTCGGCGACGGCGCCATCCGCCTGGACACCGACGACCGGGTGCTCTACATCTCGCCGAACGCGGAGTCCGCCCTGCGGCGCCTGGGCATCGACGGCGAGCTGGTGGGGGAGCGGCTCATGGACGTGGTGCCGCCGGCGCTGGGCCGCGGCGCGGACCCGGACGAGACGCTCGCCCCGGTGCTCAGCGGGCGGACGGCGTGGCGGACGGAGGTCGAGGCGCCACAGGTGAGCGTGAACTTCCGGTCGATCCCGCTCCGGACGCGGTCCGGCCGTCTGGGCGCGCTGCTGCTCTGCCGGGACGTCACCGAGCTGCGCCGGCGTGACCTGGAGCTGGTGTCCAAGGACGCGACGGTCCGCGAGATCCACCACCGGGTCAAGAACAACCTGCAGACCGTCTCCGCCCTGCTGCGCCTGCAGGCGCGGCGGATGACGACGGACGAGGCGAGGCACGGTCTCGAGCAGGCCATGCGCCGCGTGGCGACCATCGCCATGGTGCACGAGACCCTGTCCCAGGGGTTCTCCCAGAACGTGGACTTCGACGACCTGATCGAGCGGCAGTTCCGGCTGGCCGCCGAGGTGGCGGCACCGGAGCAGTCGGTGCGCACCCGGATCATCGGCGAGTTCGGCGAGCTGCCGACGCGCCTGGCGACACCGCTGGCGCTCGTGATCAACGAGCTGGTCACGAACGCCGTCGAGCACGGTCTGCGCGGGGCTCCGGGCACCGTGGTCCTGGAGGCCAGCCGTGCGCGGGACCCCGAGGGCTCCGGTCAGGTGCTCGAGGTCGTGGTGAGCGACGACGGAGGGGGCATGGGGGACGCGGTCGTCGAGGAGTCGGGTGCGGGGGCGTTCCGCAGGGCCGAGGCCGGGGAGGGCCTGGGCATGCAGATCGTGCGGACCCTGGTGGCGGGCGAGCTCGGCGGGTCCATCCGCTGGGCGCCGCGTGAGGGCGGCGGAACGGAGGTCACGGTGCGCGCCCGCCTGGAAGAGTAGTCCGCGCGACCCGGACGGGGCCTTCCTCCCGCGGGGGAGCGGGGCGCCACCCCGGGGGCCCGGTCCGGGCGGACGCGGAGCGGAGGGTCAGGAGGCGCGGCGGGCCCGTGCGGCGCGGCGCTTGAGCGCGCGGCGCTCGTCCTCGCTCATGCCGCCCCAGACACCGGCGTCCTGGCCGGACTCCATCGCCCACTGGAGACAGGTGTCCATCACGGGGCAGCTCCGGCACACCGCCTTGGCCTCCTCGATCTGGAGGAGAGCAGGTCCGGTGTTGCCCACGGGGAAGAACAGCTCGGGATCCTTCTCCAGGCATGCTGCGCGACTACGCCAATCCATGGTCAGCGTCCGCTCCTTTCGAGGACGGTCCCGGGCACAGGGCAGGAGGATCCTGCGGAGGGTGCGACCGGGACAAGAGAAAAGGCCCATTTGCGCACGGGCCTTGTGAAGAACTGACGTCCACTTTCCCACGCCGCAGGAGTGGGGACAAGGGTTTTGAGAGGCCGGTCACACCTGGGGTCGTGAGTCTTTGCTCACAGTCCTCCGCGGTCCCGCCGGTCGCCCCGCGCGGCGGAGGGGCACGGGATGGGCGTGGGCGGCGGGTCGGAGATCGGCTTAGGGTGACGGGGGCGCGGCCCCGCGCCCGGACGGAAGGAGACCGCCACGATGACCACCCCCTCCCGGGGCGCCCGACCCCGCGAGATCGCCGTCCTGGTGGGCGCGGTCCTGCTCGAGGCGCTCGTTCTCGCGGCGGCGGGGCTGCGTCTGGTCTGGACCCTGCTGTTCGGTCAGCCGCTGACCGTGGGCGGGACGGTCTTCCTGGCCGTCGTGCTCCTGGCCGGGGCGCTGTGGCTGCTGCGCGTGGGCCGCGGACTGTGGCGCGGATACCGCTGGCCCCGCGCGGCGGCCCTCGTCGTCCAGGTCTTCCTCCTCGTGGTGGCCTTCCCGCTGCTGCAGGCCGGCCAGTGGGCGGCCGGGCTGGTGCCGGCCGTGCCCGCCGTCGTCGTGCTGGTGCTGCTCTTCCGGCCCGCCGTGCTCGTCTGGACGAGCCGGACCCTCCGCTAGGAGGGCCCTCGCGTGCGGCGCCCGTGCCGGACGGCGCGGGCCTGTCCGGCGGGCCAGTACAGTTGAACCGCCCGCGGTCCTCGTCCGAGGGTCCCCGTGCCGACCGCACCTCCCGAGAAGCTCCGAACAGGTGGTCCCGTGACTCCCCGCCGCATCGTCATCGTCAGCCGCATCTTCGCCCCCGAGCCCGCGGCCGCGTCCTTCCGGCTGCGCGCCCTGGCCCGGGGCCTCGCCGAGGAGGGGGCCGAGGTCACCGTCCTGACCACGCGCCCGCCGGCCGGCGCGGTGGTCGAGCCCGAGCCCTACGCGGTGCGCCGCTGGCCCGTGCTGCGCGACCGCTTCGACTACGTGCGCGGCATCGTCCAGTACCTCAGCTTCGACGTGCCCGTCCTCTTCCGGCTGCTGGCCACCCGGGCGGACCTCGTGGTCAGCGAGCCGCCCCCCACCACGGGCATGGCCGTGCTCGCGTCCTCGTGGCTGCGGGGCCGGCCCTACATCTGGTACGCGCCGGACATCTGGACCACGGCCGCCCGGAAGATGGACGTCTCCCCGCTGGTCAAGTCCGCCATGCGGGTCATGGAGACCCTCGCGGCCCGCCGTGCCGCGGGCGTGCTCACGGTGTCCGAGTCCATGGGCCGGGAGCTGCAGGCCGTCACGGACGTGGCCTGGGACAAGGTGTTCGTGGCCGAGAACGGCATCGACACGGAGGTCTTCCGCCCGGACGGGCCCGTGGCGGACCCCGGTGCCCCGTACTTCGTCTACGCCGGGTCGATGTCCGAGTGGCAGGGCGCCGACGTGTTCGTCCGCGCCATGCCGCGCGTGCTCGAGGCACACCCGGACGCGCAGCTGCGGTTCTTCGGCCGCGGTTCGGACATCGACCGGGTCGAGGAGCTCGCGGCCCGCCTGGCACCGGGGCACGTGGTCTTCGAGGGGCTGCGCCCGGCGGCCGAGACGGCGGAGTGGACCCGTGGGGCCGTGGCCGCGCTCGGGTCCGTGCTCCCGGGGATCGGCTACGACTTCACGAAGCCCACCAAGATCTACGCCGCCGCCGCGTGCGGCACGCCCGTCGTCTACGCCGGGGCCGGCGTGGCCGCGGAGCTCGTGGAGGACAACGGCCTGGGCGCCGTGGCCGACCACGACGCCGACGCCGTGGCCGATGCCATGATCGCCGCCCTCGACCGGCGCCTCGACCCGGCGCGCGCCGAGGAGAACGAGCGCGAACGCCGCCGCCGCTCCGGCTGGGCCGCCGAGCACGCCTCCCTCGCCGCCTCCGGCCGCCTCGCCGCCCGGTGGCTGCTTCAGGGCTTCGGGGACTGATCAGGTACTTTGGTACGCAGCGCACGCCTGGCGCACCCGTGCCCCCACCGGTCGGCTGCCGGGCCCACCAGGACACCAATGTCAGGAGTCACCCTGTGAACGCAGATCTCGTCGTCGTCGGGTCGGGCCTCTTCGGCCTGACCGTGGCCGAGAGGGCAGCCCGCGAGCTGGACCTCGACGTGGCCATCATCGACCGGCGGTCCCACATCGGCGGCAACGCCTACTCGGAGCGGGAGGAACGGACCGGGATCGAGGTGCACCGCTACGGCGCCCACCTCTTCCACACCTCCAACGAGCGGGTCTGGGACTACGTCAACCGGTTCACGGACTTCACGGACTACGTGCACAAGGTCTACACCCGGCACCAGGACGAGGTGTTCCCGATGCCGATCAACCTGGGCACCATCAACCAGTTCTTCCGGGCGGCGTACTCGCCCGGGGAGGCCCGGGAGCTGATCCGGGAGCAGGCCGGGGAGCTGGCGGGGACGGACCCGCAGAACCTCAACGACAAGGGCATCCAGCTCATCGGGCGCCCGCTCTACGAGGCGTTCATCAAGCACTACACGGGCAAGCAGTGGCAGACCGACCCCAAGGACCTGCCCGCCTCCATCATCTCCCGCCTGCCGGTGCGCTACACCTACGACAACCGGTACTTCAACGACAAGTACGAGGGCCTTCCGGTCGACGGCTACACGGCCTGGCTCGAGCGGATGGCGGACCACCCGAGGATCGACGTCCGCCTGGACACCGACTTCTTCGACGACGACCACGAGTACTCCCGGAAGAACGTCGCGGGACAGGTGCCGGTGGTCTACACCGGCCCCGTGGACCGGTACTTCGACTACGCGGAGGGCGACCTCTCCTGGCGGACCATCGACCTCGAGGAGGAGGTGCTCCCCATCGAGGACTTCCAGGGCACCCCCGTGATGAACTACCCCGACGCCGACGTCCCGTTCACCCGCATCCACGAGTTCCGCCACTTCCACCCCGAGCGCGACTACACCAAGGACGCCACGGTGATCATGCGGGAGTTCTCCCGCTTCGCGGACCAGGACGACGAGCCCTACTACCCGGTCAACACGGCCGTGGACCGGGAGAAGCTGCTCAAGTACCGCGATCTCGCCCGGGGCGAGGACAACGTGCTGTTCGGCGGCCGGCTGGGCACCTACAAGTACCTGGACATGCACATGGCCATCGGCGCCGCCCTGTCCATGGTCGACAACAAGATCACCCCCCACTTCACCGGCGGGGCCACCATCGAGAGCGGGGGAGTGGACGCGTGACCGCGACGACGCAGGAGACCGGCCTGACCGGCACCCAGGGCACCGCCCACCGAGTGCTCCAGGAGCTCGTGCTGCCGGCCAGGGACCGCCTGGCCACCCAGCCGCTGTACCTCGACTCCCGGGCGGACACCGGCAGCGCCGTCCAGCAGGACGACGAGAAGGACCAGCGCCCGCAGATCGTGGTCAACGTGGCCTCGGACGCCCCGGGCGACGCCGGGGCGACGATCCTGGACCGGCACTCCGTGCTCGTGCAGGCCGGCAGCACAGTGTCCTTCGCCACGTACTTCAACGCGTTCCCCGCCAGCTACTGGCGCCACAACACGCACCTGCGGGAGGTTCTGCTCCGCGTGCGCACCACCGGGTCCGGCACGGTGGGCGTGCACAGCTCCAACGCCCGCGGGGAGTCGGTGCCGGTGTCCTCGCACGAGGTCGCCGGGGACGGGACCGTGACCGAGGTCGCGCTGCCCCTGACGGCCTTCGCCGACGGCGGGTGGTACTGGTTCGACGTCGCCGCGGGCGACGAGGACCTCCGGCTGCACGGCGCGCAGTGGCTGGGCGACGGGGCCGGGACCTCGGAGGGCACGGTCACCCTGCAGATCACGACGATGAACAAGCCCTCCTACTGCCTCACCAACGCCCGGCTGCTCCTGGAGCACCAGGAGAGCCTGCCGCAGGTCGCGGAGGTCGTGATCGTGGACCAGGGCAACCAGAAGGTCGTGGACGAGCTCGGTTTCCGCGAGGTGCAGGAGCGCTTCGGCGAGCGGCTGCGGGTCATCGACCAGGGCAACCTCGGCGGGGCCGGCGGATTCGCCCGCGGCATGTTCGAGGCCGTCCGCTCCGAGAGCACCTACGTGCTGCTCATGGACGACGACGTGGAGATCGAGCCGGAGGCCGTGCGCCGCGTGAGCGTGTTCGCCGACTTCTGCAAGCGGCCCACGATCGTGGGCGGGCACATGATCGACCTGCTCAACCCCACGAAGATCCACAACTTCGGCGAGGCCATGGACCCGTACAGCTTCCAGTACGGGCCCGCGGGCGAGGGCGTGGAGATCGGCCACGACTTCCGGCGCGGGAACCTGCGCAGCACCTCGTGGATGCACCGCCGCATCGAGGTCGACTACAACGCCTGGTGGATGTGCCTGATCCCCACCAGCGTCGTGCGCGAGATCGGCCTGGCCCTGCCGGTGTTCATCAAGTGGGACGACGTCGAGTACGGCATCCGCGCCAAGGCGGCCGGCTACCGGACGGTCTCCCTGCCCGGGGTGGCCGTGTGGCACCTGGCCTGGGCGGACAAGGACGACACCATCAGCTGGCAGGCCTACTTCCACAAGCGCAACCAGCTGGTGGCGGCCCTGCTGCACTCCCCGTTCGACCGGGGCGGGGAGGTGCTCGGGCGCAACGGGATCAAGGACCTGCGCCACGTGCTGTCCATGCAGTACTTCGCCGAGGAGGCCCGGGTCCTCGCCCTCAGGGACGTCCTGGCCGGACCCGAGGCGCTGCACGAGCTGCTGCCCCAGCGCATCCGGGACGTCCGCACGCTCATGGGCCAGCACTCCGACGCCGTCTACGAGCCCGACCTGGACGCCTATCCGCCCGTCGCCTCGTCCCGGCCGGTCCGGACCCGGCGCCTGTCCTCCCCGCACGGGCTGAGGATCCTCACGTCGGCCGCGTCCGCCGTGGCCCGCCACCTGGTCGTGCGGCCCCGGGAGGAGGCGCAGGAGCACCCGCAGGCGCACCTGCCCTACCAGGACGCCCGCTGGTGGCGGCTCGCCCGCTACGACAGCGCCCTGGTCTCCGCCTCGGACGGCACCGGCTACACCTGGTACAAGCGCTCCCCGCAGGAGGCGCGGGCGCTGCTCGCGGAGTCGCTGCGCCTGCACGCCCAACTGGCCCTGCGCTGGCCGGAGCTGTCCCGGCGCTACCGGGAGGCGCTGCCGCAGATCACGTCGATGGAGGCGTGGGAGGCGACGTTCCGGGAGCACTCGGAGCTCGGCGCCTGATGGCCACGAGCACGGTCGTCCGGAACCCGTCCCCCGGGACGGGCCTGCCGGCGGTGTTCCGCCAGCGCTACCTGCTGAAGCTGCTGGTCGACAAGGAGCTGCAGATCCGCTACCGGGGCACGGTCCTCGGTCTGCTGTGGTCCTACGTGAAGCCGGGCATCCAGTTCGTGGTCTTCTACGTGGCGCTGGGCATCTTCCTGGGTCTCGAGCGGGGGATGGAGAACTACGCGGTCTACCTGTTCTCCGGGATCATCCTGATCAACTTCTTCTCCGAGTCCTTCGGGAACGCGGCCCGGTCGATCGTGGCCAACGCGAGCCTGATCAAGAAGATCTACCTGCCCCGCCAGATGTTCCCGGTGGCCTCCGTGTGGGTGGCTGGGGTGCACCTGCTGCCGCAGCTGGTGGTGATGGTCGTGGCGGCGCTGATCGTCGGCTGGTCGCCCACGTGGACCTCCGTGCTGGCGATCCCGGGGTCCCTGCTCGTCGTGGGCCTGCTGGGCACCGGCCTGGGCATGCTCTTCGGCGCGGCCAACGTGTTCTTCCGCGACGCCGAGAACTTCGTGGACCTCATCGTCATGGTCAGCACGTGGTCCGCGCCCGTGCTCTACTCGTGGACGATGGTCCGGGACGTGCTGGGGCCCGTGTGGTTCGCCGGGTTCATGCTGAACCCCCTGACCGTCGCCGTCGAGCTCTCCCACGCCGCGTTCTGGCTGCCCACGACCACCCCCGGCGCCCACGAGGTGCCGCCCCACCTGTTCTCGCTGTGGACGCCGGTGGCGCTGGTCCTGGTCGCCGGGATCATGCTCCTGGGCGACCTGGTGTTCCGCCGCCTCGAGGGCCGATTCGCCCAGGAGCTGTGACGATGAGTGCCGATTCGACCACCACGCCGGCCGTGCTCGCCCGCCACCTCGCCAAGGAGTTCTCCCTCCGGCACGCCCGCTCCCTCAAGGAGACGGTGATGTGGCTGGCCAAGGGCCGGCGCCAGGACATCTCCAACCGGTTCCGCGCCCTGGAGGACCTCACCGTCAGCATCCGGCCGGGGGAGAGCGTGGCCCTCGTGGGGCTCAACGGCTCCGGGAAGTCCACGTTCCTCAAGCTCGTCTCGGGGGTGATGAGCCCCGACGGCGGCGAGCTGACCGTCAACGGGCGCGTCGCCGGGCTGATCGAGGTCGGCGCCGGCTTCCACCCCGACCTCACCGGGCGGGACAACGTCTACCTCAACGGCGCGATCCTCGGGATGGCCAAGGAGGAGATCGACCGCAAGTTCGACCAGATCGTCGCCTTCTCCGAGATCGAGCAGTTCATCGACACCGAGGTGAAGTTCTACTCCTCGGGCATGTACCTGCGCCTGGCGTTCGCCGTGGCGGTGTTCACGGACCCGGACATCTTCATCATCGACGAGATCCTCTCCGTGGGGGACGAGCCCTTCCAGCGCAAGAGCCTGGGCCGCGTCCAGCAGCTCTCCGAGGAGGGCAAGACCCTGCTCGTGGTCAGCCACGACTTCGACGTGGTCCGGAAGGTCTGCGAGCGCGGCGTGTGGATCGAGCACGGCCGGGTCCGCCACGACGGCCCCATCGACGAGGTCATCGAGCGGTTCCGCGCCTCCGAGGCCGCCGGCTAACTACCGTCCCGACCCGCGCCGGCGGGCCGGCTGCTCCCGTGCGGAGGCGACCGGCCCGCCGTTGTCGTTCCCGGTGCCCCCGGCGGCGGATGCCTCAGGGCGCGTCGCAGCCGACGACCTCGTAGAGGGCCGCCTCCCCCTCGCGCGCGGCGAGCTCGAGGCCGGTGTCGACCTGCGGGTCGACGGCGTTGACCCCCGAGTACTCCCGGGCCTGGCGGGCGTCCGGGACGAGGAACTGGGTCCCGAAGTCCAGGACCCACCGGACGTCCAGCTCCTGGGCGGCCGCGCAGGCGGGGCTGCCGGGGGTCGCGACGTCGATGCCCGTCGCGAGGGCGTGCAGGTCCGGGTCCAGCGCGCGCAGCTCCTGGCCGGGCGCCTCGACGTGGTACTGCGTCACGGCCCGCTCGGCGACCGCGTAGGCCAGGGAGCCGCCGTTCCAGGGGTTGACCGCGATGACGTCCCCGGGCTCCGTGAGCTCGTCGATCTCCTGCAGCAGCTCGTACTCGTCCCGGGTCAGGATGCTCTCCGGTCCCTCCCACGCGTAGTACTGCTTTCCCCACCGGGTCGCCTGGGTGAGCGAGTCGACCTGGGACAAGGGCACGGCGAGGCCCAGCACCACGACGGCCGCGACGGGGTAGGCGGCGCGTCCGGCCCCGGGGCGGCCCGCGAAGGCCGCGAGCGCCGAGAGGCCCCTCGCGAGGGCGCCGGCCACGTGGGAGGCGCCGAGGGCGACGAGCGGCACCGCGGTCAGCGGCAGCGTGGCCGCGAGCCGGTAGGAGTCCGTGTACCACCCCCCGACGAGCCACTGCCGGAAGGGCCCGTCCTCGCCGGCGGCCGCCGTCGCGTACAGGTGGACGAGGACCAGGTGCACGACCACCACCCAGCGCAGCCTCCTGCGCGTGATCGCCGCGTAGATCCCCGCCGCGGTGAGCACCACGAGCACCCAGGGCACGTCCTCCCGGCCGTTCGCCCCGTAGAGCAGGGCCTCCCCGACGGCGCGCGGGACGGTGGTGATCGGGGCCCACACGAACGCGGTGGACAGCACGTTCCACAGGACGAGCCACACGACGACGAGGCCGGCGCCGAGGGCCGCGAGCGCCAGCGCGGGCCCTCGGCGCCCGGCGCGCGCGGCCGTCCGCAGCCCGAGCCACCACGCCGTGGCACCCAGGGGAACCGCGGCCACGAGCAGCGACAGGAACGCGTTGGGCTGGGAGACGAACAGCGCTCCCATGGTGACCACGAGGCTCGCGGCCAGGCGGACCCGGCCGGCGGGGTCCGGGAACCCTTCCGTCCGGTCCGCCGTGACCCCGGGCCCGAGCACCCGCACGAGCAGGCCCAGGGCCACCGGCAGGATCGCGAGGGCCAGGATGTTGGGGAAGAGCGGGCCCCACGCCATCAGGCCCAGCGGGAAGACGCCGAAGCCGGCGCTCGCCGTGCCGGCGGCCACGGCGGCGACCGGGGAGCGTCCCACGAGGCAGCGGACGAGGAAGATGCACGCCGCGGGCCACACCAGCCCGGCGACGGCGAGCAGCGTGAGGTTGTGCGCCACGAAGACGTTGTCCCCGGTCAGCGGGACCACGAGGGAGGCCAGCTGGTGCCAGGCCGCCGGGTACAGGGCGATCGTGCGCTCCGGGTCGGTCATCCGGTTGAGCGTCAGCGTGGAGCCGTTGCCGGACTCCACGACGTAGCGGATGGCGTTGAGGTGGAAGACGTTGTCCCAGCGCTGGGCCATCGCCTCCGGGACGCCGATCACGGAGACCATCCGCCGCACCAGCAGGACCGCGCCGACGGCCAGCCCCGCCGCCGCGCCCGCCGGGAACAGCCAGCGGCGGCCGCCGTCGATGCGGGCCTCGGGGTCCTCCACCGCTGCCGGCCCGGCCGGCGGGGGCGGCGTGTGCCGTCCGTGCGGGACGAACCGGCCGGCCAGCCAGGCCAGGGCCGCCAGGACCACGGCCGAGACCGCCTGGGACAGGGCCCCGTAGGGGATGCCCACCAGGTCCAGGACCACGCCCGTGACGCCGACGACGGCGACGCTGATCGCCGGTGCGGTGAGCAGGATCCGGCCGCCGCGCTGGCCGAACGCCCACAGCAGGGCGAGGCCGGGCAGCCAGAGGACCGCCAGGAGGACCGCGAACGCCGGCAGGTACGGCCACCACTGCGTCAGCACGTCGGTCCTGCGGATGGCGTTCGGCGTGCGGGCACGGTCTCGTCCTCTGGGGTGGGGGAAGGGTCGGGTCGATCATAGCGGCCGTTCCGGTCGTGGACCGGCCCCGCCGCGGGGACCGGCCCCGCCGCGGGGACCGGCCCCGCCGCGGGGACCGGCCGCGGCGGGAGGCCCCGGTGCGCTGTGCGAGAATGGCCGGGTGAGTCGTGTGTGGATCGTCATGCCCGTGTACAACGAGGCGGCAGTGGTGGGAGAGGTGCTGGAGGAGCTCCGGAAGACCTTCCCGCACGTCGTCTGCGTCGACGACGGCTCCTCCGACGACTCCGCCAGAATCTGCGCCGAGGCCGGCGCCGTGGTGGTCCAGCACCCGATCAACCTCGGCCAGGGCGCCGCGCTGCAGACGGGTTTCGAGTACGCGCTGCAGGACCCCGCGATGGACTGCGTGGTCACCTTCGACTCGGACGGCCAGCACCGCGTGGTCGACGCGTGGGACATGGTCCACCGGATCCGCTCGGGCGAGGCCGACGTCGTGCTGGGGTCCCGGTTCCTCGACCGGCGCACACAGGTCTCGGCGCTCAAGCGCGTGGTCCTGCGCACCGCCGCGTTCTTCTCCAAGCTCTCCACCGGGATGGACCTCTCCGACGCCCACAACGGCCTGCGCGCCCTCGACCGCGCCACGCTGAGCCGGATCCGGCTGACGCAGAACCGGATGGCCCACGCCTCGGAGATCGTCAACCAGCTGGCCGACATCAAGCCGCGCTGGGTCGAGCACCCGGTGCAGATCATCTACACGGACTACTCGAAGTCCAAGGGGCAGTCCCTGCTCAACGGCGTGAACATCCTCGCCGAGCTGTTCGTCAAGTAGTCCGCGCCCACCCGCTCCGCACCCCCGAAGGGAAGCTCCGCCCGATGATCTACGCCGTGCAGATCCTGCTGGTCCTGGCCGTGGGCTACGGGGCCCTCGCGCTGATCCGCGGCGGGGCCAACGCCAAGCACCAGGCCATCCGCCGGGTCGTGGGCCTGGCCTTCTTCGTCTTCGCGGCCTTCTCCATCTTCTTCCCGGACCTGCTGACCGCCCTCGCCCGGTTCCTCGGGATCGGCCGCGGCACGGACCTGGTCCTGTACGGGCTCGTGGTGGTCTTCATGATCACGCAGGCCACCGCGGCCCTGAAGAACCGGCAGCAGGAGGTCAACGTGACCCGGCTGGCCCGGCACATCGCCGTCACGGAGGCGGAGCGTCCCTGGGCGCCGTCCCCCGAGCACGCCGAGCGGGTCTCCGTGCGCCGGTTCCCCGAGACGTCCCCGGCGGCGCGTCCCGCCGGCTGACCGGGCACCGCCGGCCGGCCACGCACGGCCGGCCACGCACCGTCCGGTCCGCCCGGCCGGGGACCGCCGGACGAGCGGGCACCTCGTCCCCGCCGCTCAGGCCTGGCCGAGCACCGCCGACAGCAGGTCCGGGCGGTCGGTCATGATGCCGTCCACGCCCCACGACCGCAGCCGGCGCATGTCGGCCTCGTCGTCAATCGTCCACACGTCCACCCGCAGGCCGGCCTCGTGGGCGCGGCGCACCAGTCGCGGCGTGAGCACCCGCAGCCGCAGGAGGGCGTCGGGAGGCTGGAGGCCCTGGAACGGCAGCTCGTGGCCCGCGTGCCCGCCCAGCAGGGCCAGCAGGCGGAAGAGCGCGAACTCCGGCACGGACGCCGCCGTCGGGACCGTCCCCCCGCTGACCTGCCGGAAGCGCCGGATCGAGACGGTGCGGTTCGTGGCGACGAGCGTGCGTCCCTGGGCGCCGGCCGCCTCGACGGCCCGCCACACGATCTCCTCGGCGCCGGGGCGGTTGCCCTTGAGCTCGATCGCCACGCGCCGGTCCGGGAACGCGGCGTAGACCTCCGCGAGCGTGGGCACGCGCACGCCGCGACCCCGCCACGGGAACGTCCGCCCGCCGTCGGGGGTGAACCGGTGACCGGCGTCCAGCTCCCGCAGCTGCGCGTCGGAGAGCCCGGCCACGGCTCCGGTGCCGTCGGTCGTGCGGTCCACCGTGAGGTCGTGCATCAGCACCGCCGTCCCGTCGGCGGAGGCCTGCACGTCGACCTCCAGCACGACGTCGCCGAGGGCCGCGGCCGCCCGGCACGCCTCCAGCGTGTTCTCGGGGGCGACCTCGGCCCCGCCCCGGTGGGCGAAGTTCACCGGCCAGCCCGTCGGGGCGGCGGCTAGTGGTCCCGGGGGCCGGTCGCGCACGATCCGGTCGAGGAGCACGTCGCCCGCGACCGTGAGCAGCCCGGCGGTGTAGGGCGCCGCGCTCTCGGCGAGGGCACGGACGCCGTCGGCAAGGGCGCGGACGCGGTCGACGAGGGGCGCGGGTCGGGTCGTGCTCGTCACGGCAGGTCCTCCCGGTCGTCGGCGGCGGGTGCGCGGGCCCGGCCACGGCGGGGCCGGGCGCGGCGCCGGGCCGGGCCGCGGTTCGGATGCCACCCTACGCGGGCCGGGACCGGGGACGGGTCGACGGCTCGCCGCCGAGCGGGGGCACTGCGCCGGCGGTTTCCATGACCCTGCATTCTGTGACCGTGTGTGTTCCTCGCCACCCGGGACGATCCCCCAGGTCAGCTCCGGCTGTCCACAGGGCCGGGGCGTCCGGTTGCCCCGGCGGGGTGACGCTCGCCTATGTTCCTGTCCATGCGCTCCGGGGGGAGCGCCGCCGGCGCGGATCCCGTGCCGGGGGACGTTGCAGGGGGACGGATGACGGCAACGCTGTCGGAGGACGCCCTCGGCCTGGTCGAGGCCGAGGTGCGGGAGCTGATCCGCCGCCGGGGACTGGATCCGGTGCTGGAGCTGGAGCGGACCCGGGCGCTGGTGGACGAGGTGGTGCACGACTACGACCAGCGCTCCGCGCGCGGGGTGCTCCCCGCCCTGGCGGACCTCGAGGCGGCCCGAAGGACGCTGCTGGACCTCGTGGCCGGCTTCGGGCCCCTGCAGCCGCTGCTCGACGACCCCGAGGTCGAGGAGATCTGGATCAACGGCCCTGCGGAGGTCTACGCCGCACGGGCCGGGGAGTCGGAGCTGACCAGTCTCGTGCTCACGGAGAGCCAGATCCGCAACCTCGTCGAGCGGATGCTGAAGTCCTCGGGGCGCCGCCTGGACCTGTCCTCGCCCTTCGTGGACGCGGCGCTGCCCGACGGATCGCGGCTGCACGTCGTCATCCCGGACGTGACCCGCCGGCACTGGGCCGTGAACATCCGCAAGTTCGTGGCACGGGCGAGGCGGCTGGACGACCTCGTGGAGCTGGGCTCGCTCCCGTCGCAGGCCGCACGCTTCCTGGACGCCGCGGTCGCCAGCGGGCTCAACATCCTCGTCTCGGGCGCCACGCAGGCGGGCAAGACCACACTGCTGAACTGCCTGTGCGCATCGATCGGCCCGCGCGAGCGCGTGGTGACCGTCGAGGAGATCTTCGAGCTCCAGGTCCCGCTGCGCGACGTCGTGGGCCTGCAGTGCCGCCGGCCCAACCTCGAGGGCACGGGCGAGATCCCGCTGCGTCGGCTCGTGAAGGAGGCGCTGCGGATGCGCCCGGACCGGATCGTGGTGGGGGAGGTCCGCGAGGCCGAGAGCCTGGACATGCTGATCGCGATGAACAGCGGGCTTCCCGGGATGTGCAGCCTCCACGCCAACTCCGCCCGGGACGCGGTGACCAAGATCTGCACGCTGCCGCTGCTGGCGGGCGGGAACATCAGTTCGGGTTTCGTGGTCCCCACGGTGGCCTCGTGCTTCGACCTGGTGGTGCACTGCCACCGCGAGGCATCCGGTCGGCGCAGGGTGAACGAGATCCTGGCCGTCGGAGCCAGGGTCGAGGGCGGTGTCATCGAGAGCTACCCGGTCTTCGCCGTCCGGCACGGCGTCCTCCGGGCCGTCGCGGCCGAGGCGCCCGCGGCGTGGAAGTTCGAGCGGGCCGGTCACCGGGTGCACGACCTGCTGGCCGACGGCGGCGTCCCGTGAGCGCGGTCCTGGGCATCCTGCTCGGGGCGGGCGTGTTCCTGGTCTGGTGGTCCTTCTGGGCCCGGGAGGCGCGGCCGGCCACCGGGCCCCGGCGGCCGGGCCGGTTGCGGGAGATGCTGGTGCAGGCGGACCTGGACCGGGTGGGGCCGGCCGGACTGGTCGCCGCCTGCGCCGCGGCGGGCGTACTGAGCGGGCTGCTGGTGTCCGCCACGAGCGGGGCCACCGTGCTCGGGGTGTGCTCGGCGCTGTTCGGGGCCTGGGTGCCCGTCGCCGTCGTGCGGCAACGGGCCCTGACCCGTGGCGCCGCCATGCGCGAGGTCTGGCCGGACGTGGTCGACCAGCTGCGCTCGGCCATCCGCGCCGGGATGTCGCTGCCCGAGGCCCTGATCCAGCTCCAGTACCGCGGGCCCGAGCCGGTTCGTCCGGCGTTCGCGCGGTTCGCCGCCGACTACCGTGCGTCGGGACAGCTGCAGGGCGCCCTGACGCTGCTCAAGGACCGGCTGGCCGACCCCGTCGCGGACAACATCGTGGAGGCCCTGCGCGTGACCCGGGAGGTCGGCGGCACGGACCTCGGCCGTCTGCTCGGCACGCTCTCGGAATTCCTGCGGGAGAACGCCCGGACCCGCGGCGAACTCGAGGCCCGCCAGTCCTGGACGGTCAACGCCGCCCGGCTGGCCGTGGCGGCGCCGTGGATCGTGCTGCTGCTGATGACCACGCAGCCGGCCGCGATCCGCGCCTACGACACCCCCGCCGGGGCGGCCGTGCTGCTGGGCGGTCTGCTGGTCTCCGTGGCGGCCTACCGGCTCATGCTCCGGATCGGGGCGCTGCCCGAGCCGAGGCGGGTGCTCCGATGACCGCCACGGCGGCCGTCGTCGTCCTGCTGGGCCTCGTGCTCGCGGGCGGTCTGTGGCTCGTGCTCACCGGTGCCCGCGTCACCGGAGGACCGTCCTTCTCGGCCCGGATCGCCCCCCAGCTGCGCTCCGTGGAGGTGGAGTCGGCCCTCCTGGCCGGTCCCGGCCGACGCCACACCGGGCACACCGGTCCCGGGCCGGTCCTGCGCGGGCTCGCCCACCGGTTCGCCCGGCACGGCGCTCCGTCCGCCGCGCTGGAGAAACGGCTGGTGCGCGCCGGTTCCGGCACCTCGGTGGCCGACTACCGAGCCGAGCAGCTCCTGTTCGCCACGGCGGGCCTGCTGCTCGGCGTCGTGCTGGGGCTCACGGGCGCGGCCCGTTGGGGCACCGGCGCCGGCGGGGTCCTGCTGGCCGCCGCCGCCGCGGCCGCCGCCGGTCACCTGCTGCGCGACCACCTGCTGGCCCGCCGGATCCGCGCCCGGGAGCGGCGGATGCTCGCCGAGTTCCCGGCCCTGGCGGAGCTGATGGCACTGTCCGTCGGCGCCGGGGAGAGCGCGGTGGGATCCCTCGAACGCGTGTGCCGGGTCGCCGACGGAGAGCTCACCGCGGAGTTCCGCGAGGTGCTCGCGCAGACCCGGTCGGGCGCCGGCCTCTCCCACGCCCTCCAGGACCTCTCCGCCCGCACCCCCGTTCCGCCGATCGGTCGGTTCGTGGACGGGATCGTCGTGGCCATCGAGCGCGGCACGCCCCTGGCCGAGGTGCTGCGGGCGCAGGCTCAGGACGTGCGGGACCACGACAAGCGAGAGCTCATGGAGACCGCCGGGCGCAAGGAGATCGCCATGATGGTCCCGCTCGTCTTCTTCGTCCTGCCCCTCACCGTCGTCTTCGCGGTGTACCCCGGGCTGGCCGTGCTCGAACTCGGGTTCTGACCCCTCATCCGTGCGGCCGGCCCGGCCGCGCCCCAGGAAAGGACACTCCCCATGAAGCACGCACCCCGGCTCGCCCTGGGCCTCGCCGTCACGGCCCTGGCCGGAGTCCTCGGCCGGCTCCGCGCCGAGGACCCGGACCGCGGCGACGTGCCCGGCTGGGTCATGCTCACCCTGATGTCCGCGGTGCTCGTCGCCGGACTGCTGCTCGTCGCGCAGCCCGCGCTGGAAGGGCTCTTCCAGGACGCGATGGCCCGCGTCGCCCAGAACTGAGCATGCTCCCGCGGTGGCCGCCCCGCCGGCGGCCGTCCCGTGCGCGGCCCACTCCACCAGGAGCTCATCGTCCCCGGCAGGGACGATCCGCCCGCTCCGACCCCGACCGGGGCAGCGCCGTGGCCGAGTACGTCATGGTCGCGGGCCTCGTGGCCCTGATCTTCGCCGGTACCCTCCAGCTCGCCCTGGCGCTGCACGTGCGCAACACCCTCGTGGACGCCGCGGCCGCCGGGGCCCGGTACGGGACGCTCGCCGACCGCTCGCCCCGGGACGGCGTGGAACGCACCCGACAGATCGTCACCGGAGCGCTGGGCCCCCGGTACGCCCAGGACGTGGCCGCGGCCCCCGTGGTCGTGGGGGAGCTGCGGACCCTGGAGGTCACCGTCGTCGCCCCGCTGCCGGTGGTCGCCCTGTTCGGCCCGCCCGACTCGCTGGAGGTGCGCGGTCATGCGGTCCTGGACGGGTGACGGCCACGGCCCCGGGCCCGACGACGGCAGCGCCGTCGTGGAGTTCGTGGCCCTGGGCACGCTGCTGCTCGTGCCGGTCGTCTACTTCGTGCTCGCCGTCGCCCAGGTCCAGGCCGGGGCCTTCGCGGTCGTGGCCGCGGCGCAGCAGTCCGCGCAGGTGCTGGCGGCGGCGGAGCCCGGGGAGCTCTCGGCGGCCGGACTCGGCGCCGCCGCCGAGCTGGCCGCGGCCGACCACGGGTTCGCCCCCGGGCAGGTGGCCGTGCGGCTGGAGTGCTCCGACGGGACCTGCGCCAGGCCGGGGGCCGTGGCCACGGTGCACAGCTCCCTGGACGTGCCCCTGCCCTTCGTGCCGGGGGCGACGGGCCTGCGCGTGGCCGGGCTGAGCTCCTCCGCGACGGTCGTGGTGGGGCGGTACGGATGAGCGTTCCCGCGCGGGCGGGCTCCGCCGACGCGGACAGCGGGCAGATCACGGTCCTCGTCGTCGGCTTCACCGCGGTGTGCCTGCTGCTGACGGTGGTCGTCATGGGCGTCACCGCCGTGCACCTCGGCGAGCGCAGGCTCCAGGTGCTCGCCGACAACGCCGCGCTCGCGGCCGCCGACACGTTCGTGGAGCTGGCACCCGGGCAGGAGGGCGCCGCGCCCGTCCCCGTGCTCGACGACGCGTCCGTGGCCGGGGCCGCCGCCGGCTACCTCGACACCGTCCGTGCGTGGGACGCCACCCCGGGGCTGGCCGTGGCCGCCCCCACCGGCAGCCCGGACGGGCGGACCGCGCAGGTCACGCTGTCCGCCGTCGTCCACCCGCCCGTGGTCAACCTCCTGGTGCCCGACGGGGTCGCCGTCGCCGCCACGGGGGAGGCCCGGGCCCGGCTGGGCCGGTGACCGGCGCCCCTGCCGGCCCTCAGATGTCCAGGTGCTTCGCGACGCGCCGGCGGACGAAGAACCGCG
The DNA here is from genome assembly GCF_044462265.1 of Kocuria rhizosphaerae. Taxonomy (NCBI): domain Bacteria; kingdom Bacillati; phylum Actinomycetota; class Actinomycetes; order Micrococcales; family Micrococcaceae; genus Kocuria; species Kocuria rhizosphaerae. The sequence goes on along the minus strand of NZ_JBISWL010000110.1, from coordinate 20,653 downwards.
CCGGGGCTCCGTACCGGCGGACGACGCCTGTCAACGCCCGGGTGCGCAGGGACGCGCCCGCCGGCAGATCGCGCCGCGTCCACGTCGGGTCGGCGAAGGCCCGCACCAGCTGGAGGACGCCCGGGTCCCCCGCGCCGACCCCGCCGAAGAGCGTCACCGCCTGGCGCCACAGGAGGCGGACCGCGTCCCGGCGCTGCTCCGGGGGCATCCGCAGCAGGAGCTCGTAGGGGGTCATGGCCTCGGCCGAGGCGGCGGCCTGCACGAGCCCGTCCGCGGTGGTGCTCTCCGCCGCGAGGATGGCGTCGGCCAGCCGCCGCTCGAGGGCCTGCCGGTCGGGCACGCCGTGCAGGAGGTAGTCGCACAGGGCACCGGCGCCGTCCAGCCGACCCCACAGCCAGTCGGCCTCCCGCCCGGGCTCGCTGGCGAAGGCGCCGAAGTGTCCCCAGCGCTGCCCGTAGAGCTTGCGCTCGAGCCAGCCCGGCTGGCTGGTCACGGCACCGACGTCGACGAGCGGAGGTGCCGCCGGGGTGATCTGGCGGTACCGGAACTCGGGCTCGTCCCCCTCGGCGGTGCTGCCCCAGGAGAGCACCGAGCTGGCCACCTCGACGGCCAGCGAGAAGTTGACCAGGTCCTCGGCCGACAGCTCGCCCGCGAGGGGGAGGCCGGTGATGGCCTCCGCGGCGCACCGGAGGGTCTCGCGGATCTCGGTCTGCCGCGCCGGGGTGAGGAACGCGTTCAGCCGCTGGGCCCGCTCGTGCGCCGTCGGCGCCGGCCCGAGGGCGAGGAACGTGGTCAGGTGCTCCCCGAGCCGGGCGATCCGGCGCTGGGAGCGTTCGACGCTCGCGAAGGCCTCCGCGAACGGCTGCTCGAGCTCCTTGCCCGTGTCGGCGTAGTCGACGAGGGCGCGTCCCCACCACCGCAGCATGCGTTCGGCGGTCGCCACGCCCCACCCCCACCCGTCCTCGGTGAAGGACGGCTCGTCGGGAACGGAGGCCAGCTCCTCGGGCAGGAGGGCGGCGGGATGGGGAGGAGTGAAGCGCAGCGGGCTGTTCAGCGACATCAGCTGGCGCTCCACGGCCTCCGCCCGGGACAAGCGGTACGTCCGGAACCACTGGCTGGCCGCCAGGGCGGCGTTGGCGGTGTCGATGAGCGCCTCCGGGTCGGGGGAGCGCAGCAGGCGCACGATCGCGTCGTGCGGGACCGAGAGGGTGTACCCCATGCGGGTGAACGCCGCGCTCAGTTCCTCGAAGTCGAGGCGCTGGTCCGGCTCGCGGGCCGCGCCCACGACCCGGCCGAGCACCTGTGTGGCCTCCGGACTGCTCCCCAGGGTGCCGGTGCCCCCGGACACCCCGGGCGACGGCGTGACGTACAGGACCACGCGCTCGAACGGGGTTCCCACGGGCCGTTCGCGCAGCGTCCTCATCAGCGGACCGAAGGGAGCGTTGTCGAGGACACCCCCGTCGATGAGCCAGGAGTTGTCCGGCGCCATGCCGGGAGCCATCTGGTGCCCGTGGAGGGCGTCGGTCTCCCAGACGGGTTCGAAGGCGATCGGGAAGGAGGCCGAGGCGCGCGAGGCCAGGGCGATGCAGGAGTGCCCCTCGTCGAAGTGGTCCGTGACCTCCCCCAGGTCGTCCGTCCTGCGGGAGAAGCGGAAGACGCGGCGGCTGTCGACCATGTGCGCCGTGGAGCCGTCCTCGAGCTGGACCGGGACCGACTGGGCGTCGAGAGCCGTCGCCGTGACGAGGAGGGTGCAGTCCTGGGGTGCGGCGACGGCGGTGTCCTCGGCCACCGCCTGCAGCAGCCGCTCGACCTCGGTGTGGAAATAGGCCCCGTCGAGCATGGACCTGAGCTGCGACCCGTCCTCGCGGAGGAGCTGACCCGTCTGCAGCGAGGCGAGCTTGGCCCAGGTGGTCCGCATGTCGGGAAGGTCCTTCCCTCCCGCGACGGCGGCTGCCAGCAGGCTGCCGTTGAGGCCCCCGGCGCTGGTGCCGGCGACGGTGTCCACGACGGCGGTGCGGTCGGTGGCGGCAAGGATGTCCTGCCACGCCTTCTGGACGGCCGCCTCCGCGGGATCCGCCGGCGGGGACGCGTCCGCGGATGCCAGCCGCAGCCTGTTGAGCTCGTGCGTCACCCCGCCCATCCACACGGCGAGGCTCACGCCTCCATTGAGCACGAGCGCGAACCGGGTCTCCCGTGGTGCGTTCATGGCTGGTCCTTCCTCTCTGGGGCCGGGTTCTCCGCCGGCCGGCCGGTGGCGTCGGGGCTTGGGGCGCCTCCGCCCACCAACCGGACCAGGACGTCCGGCCGGTCGGTCATGATGCCGTCCACGCCCCAGCTCAGGAGGCGCCGCATGTCGGCCTCCGCGTCGACGGTCCACACGTCCACCCGCAGCCCGGCGTCGTGGGCGCGGCGCACGAGGGCGGGGGTGAGGACCCGGAGGCCCTTGTAGCGCTCCGGCGGCTGCAGGGCCTGGAAGGGGGGACGGTACAGACGGTGCAGACCCAGGACCCCGAGCGCTGTGAAGACCGCGAACTCGCGGACCGAGGCCGCGGTGGGCACCGTCCCGGCGGAGACGCGCCGGAAGCGCTGGATCGCGGGCGTCCGGTTCGCGGTGACCAGCGTCCGTTCCTGGGCGCCGGCGGCTCTGATGACGGACCACACGGCATCCTCGGTGCCGGGCCGGTCCCCCTTGAGGTCGAGGAGCACCCGGTGGTCCGGGAACTCCCGGTAGACCTCCTCCAGGGTGGGGATCCGCAGCCCCTGGGCTCGCCATCGGGCGGCACCGGTGCGCGGCAGGCGGTGGGCGGCATCCAGGCGCCGGAGTTCCGTGAGGGTCATCTCGGCGACCGCCCCGTGGCCGTCGGTGGTCCCGTCCACGCGCGTGTCGTGGAGAACCACCACCCGGCCGTCGGCGGAGGTCTGCGCGTCGAGTTCCAGGACGACGTCGCCCAGCTCCGCCGCCGCGCGGAAGGCCTCGAGGGTGTTCTCGGGGCCGATGGCCGCTCCGCCCCGGTGGGCGATGACGGCGGGCCAGGCCATGGGCGTCGTGGCCCCGCCCGGCCTCCGGCGCGTGAGCCGGAGGACGAGTCCGGCGCCCGTCACCGGGCCCAGCAGGAACGGTGCGCAGCCGTGCCGCCGCCGCCGGGGGGCGACACGGCCCGGACGGAGGACCGCCCCGCGCATGTCGGCTCCGTCAGCGCGCACGTCGCGCCGGGTCGCCGGGGCCGCCGCCCGCCATCACCGTGGTGAGGCCGAAGGCCGGGGCCTGGACCGGCTCGTCCTCGACGCCCTGGTGGAGAAAGTGCTGACCGAACCCCATGAGCGTGTCCTTCTGTGCGGCGCCCTGTGCTGGGGAAACTAGCACCGCGCACGGGACAACGGCCTGCGACACCCGGTACGGGGCGCGTGTTACGGGCCCCGTGCCGCCGCCGGGTCAGAAACCCCGGGGCAGCCGTGCGGCGCGGTCGAACTCCTCCGCGGTGCGGACCTGCCCGTCCCCGGCGATCAGGGTGACCGCACCCGGTGTGCCGTGCTCGCCCGCGGGGATCTCGGCGCCCATGTCCGCGACCACGTTCTCCAGCACGGTCCCGGCCGCCACGCGGACCCCGTCCAGCAGCACGCAGTGGCGCACGCTCGCGCCCTCCTCGACGACGGTGCCCGGGCCGAGCACGGAGTGCTCCACCGTCCCGTGCACGAGGGAGCCCGCGGCGACCATCGCGCCGCGGACCTCGGCGCTCGCCGCGATGCGGGCCGGCACCAGCTGCGGCTGCGCCGTGAGGATCGGCCAGTCCGGGTCGTCGAGGACCGCGCCGTCGCCGTCGAGCAGCTGCAGGTGCGCCGTCCAGTACGCCTGCAAGGTGCCCATGTCCATCCAGTACCCCTCGAGGCGGTGCTCCACCACCGTGCGGTGCGCCACGAACCAGGGGACCAGGTCGTCGCCGTAGTCCTCGAGCCGGCCCTGCCGCTCGTGCAGCAGGTCGAGGGCCTCGAGCAGGGCCGGTGCGTCGTAGAGGAAGATCTCGGCGGCCACCAGGCGGCCCTCCGGCCGCTCCGGCTTGTACTCGAATCCGGTCACCCGCCCGTCGTCGTCGGCGCGGACCACGCCGTAGCGGGTGGGCTCCTCGTCGACGAGCGTGGTGACCACCGTCAGGTCCGCGCCCCGCTCCAGGTGCGTGTCGACCACGTCCAGGAAGTTCAGGGTGTAGAGGTGGTCGGCGCTGAGCACGAGCACGAGGTCCGGGGCGAAGTCCCGGACGAGCTCCTTCTGCCGGTAGAGGGAATCGGTGTTGCCCTCCGCGAATCCCTCGCCCTCGGCGCCCTGGTAGGGCGGGAGGATCTGCAGCCCGCCGTGGGAGCGGTCGAGGTCCCACGGCCGCCCGTTGGCCAGGTGCCGGTTGAGGCCGTGGGGGAGGTACTGCTGCACCACCCACACGTCGGACACGTGGGAGTGCATGAGGTTGGACATGGAGACGTCGATGAGCCGGTAGGTGCCGGCGACCGGCAGGGCGGGCTTCACCTTGTGCTCGGTCAGGGCGTGGAGGCGTTCGCCCTTGCCGCCGGCCAGGACCAGGGCCAGGACCCGGGGGATGCGCATCTCGGCTCCTTCGCGTCGGCGCTCCGTCGTCCCCATTCTGCCGCAGCGCTGCCCCGTGGGCCCGGGCGATTTGCCCCCATGGGATAATCTTGACGTTTATGGCCTCCCTTGACTTCCCGGCAGAGATCTCCGCCCTCCGTTCCACGTTCGCCTCCATCGAGGCCGTGAGCGATGTCGACGCGATCAAGAGGGACATCGCCGAGCTGTCGCAGCAGGCGACCGCCCAGGACCTGTGGGACGACCCCGCCCGGGCGCAGAAGATCACCTCCAAGCTCTCCCACAAGCAGTCCGACCTCGAGCGGCTCGAGAAACTGGGCGGGCGGATCGACGACATCGAGGTGATGGTCCAGCTCGCCGCGGAGGAGGACGACCCCGAGACCCTCGAGCTGGCCAAGGAGGAGCTCGTCGAGGTGAAGCGGGCGCTCTCCCAGCTGGAGATCCAGACGCTGCTCGCGGGCGAGTACGACGAGCGCGAGGCGGTCGTGACCATCCGTTCCGGCGCCGGCGGCGTGGACGCGGCCGACTTCGCGGAGATGCTGATGCGCATGTACATGCGCTGGGCCGAGCGCCACGGCTACCCGACCACGGTCCTCGACACCTCCTACGCGGAGGAGGCGGGCCTGAAGTCCGCGACGTTCGAGGTCAAGGCCCCCTACGCCTTCGGAACCCTCTCCGTGGAGGCCGGCACGCACCGGCTCGTGCGGATCTCCCCGTTCGACAACCAGGGGCGGCGCCAGACCTCCTTCGCGGCCGTGGAGGTCATCCCCCTCATCGAGCAGGACGACTCCGTCGAGATCCCGGAGTCCGAGATCAAGGTCGACGTCTTCCGCTCCTCCGGTCCCGGCGGGCAGTCGGTGAACACCACCGACTCCGCCGTGCGCATGACCCACATCCCCACGGGCATCGTGGTCTCCATGCAGAACGAGAAGTCCCAGATCCAGAACCGCGCCGCCGCCCTGCGCGTGCTCCAGTCCCGGCTGCTGCTGCTGCGCCAGGAGGAGGAGAACGCCAAGAAGAAGGAGCTCGCGGGAGACGTCAAGGCGTCCTGGGGCGACCAGATGCGCTCCTACGTGCTGAACCCCTACCAGATGGTCAAGGACCTGCGGACCAACCACGAGGAGGGCAACCCCTCGGGGATCTTCGACGGAGCGATCGACGGCTTCATCGATGCCGGCATCCGCTGGCGCGCCGACCAGCGCCACGCCCCGGCCGACGCCTGAGTCCCGGCCGGGCGCGGTGGAGCGGTGGGCCGCGCCCGACGCCCGGCCGGTCCTCGGGCCGGCCGGGCGTCGTGCTCAGCGGCGCAGGAAGCGGGCGACCCTCCGGGCCGCGACCTCGCGGCCCGCGGGCGCGGACGGGGGTCGCGCGGCCGAGAGGGCAGGGGCGGGGTACAGCTCCTCGGCCTCCCGCAGCTTCTGGCGGTGCAATCGGGCCGCGGTCTCCGGGAAGGACGTGTCCCGCGCGGACCCTGTCGCCGCTGTGTCGCCGGCCGGGACCACGGACCACCCCGTGCCGGCGTCGAGCAGGGACCGGTGCTTGACCCGGTAGTAGTCCGGGCTGACCTCCAGCACGGTGCCCTCCGCCCCGCACGCGGCCGCGAGCAGGTGGAAGTGGAACCGCGAGGTCAGCCACGTCTGCCCGGACCGGCCCGGGAAGCCCTCCAGCCACACCTGGGTGAACGGCACGAAGTTCTCCTCCGGGATCAGGTCCGACAGCCGGTCGAGGGCCGCGCGGTCGGCGCCGGGGATCGCCTCCAGGTACCGGACGGTCCGCCCGGCCAGCTCGGGCGCCTCCAGCGCCGCGCGCACGGCCGCGACCGCGCCGTCGAGCACGTCGGGGGTGCTCATGTCGCTCTGCAGGCACACCCACACGTCGCCGTCGGCGGGGCCCTCCGCGGCGGTGCCGGTGAAGCCCGCCAGCCGCGGCAGGCCGAGGAAGGCGTCGTCGGGTGCCCGGTCGGCCCGCGCCAGCTGGGCGCTGGGGGCGTCGCGGACGGTGACGTGGTCGAAGGCGCCGAGGGCCGACCGCAGGCCCTCGACGTCGGCGGCCGGCGCCAGGCCGAGGCCCGTGGCCGCCAGGCGGGCGCCGGAGCTCTCGCGCAGGCGCAGCGCGGCCCGCAGCAGGCGCGCGTGGTGCGGCCAGATCGAGTTCAGGTAGCCGCCCCCGATGAGGTGGACCGAACCGGCCCGCCGGGCACCCAGCAGGCCGAGGTCGTAGCGCGGCGAGCCGAGCGAGGACACCACGCGGTCCACGTGGGCGTCGGCCGCCGACGGCTCCATGCCGGCCGTGTCGAACACGAGGCGCCACAGCGTGTCGGTGGTCCGCAGCCGCGGGTGCAGGCCGTCGAACAGGTGGGACGCCAGCCCCGGGTTCGGGCAGTCGAGCCACACGTCGGCGTCGGGGCGGGCCCGGGCCAGGAACCGCAGCCACGAGGCGGCGATGAACTCGTCCCCGAAGTTCGGGTGGCCGCTCGTGCCGACGAGGTACAGGGTCTCCGCGGCGGGCGGCCGGGCGGGGCGGTCGGAATCCAGCATCCGTCCAGGCTACCGGGTGCGCGTCGCCCACCTGGGACGACGGTCCGTGCCGGGGTCTCCGTGGCGTCCTCCGGCCCGAGGTCGGCACGGGAGGAGGAGCCGAGGGTCCCGTGCGGGCGGTCCCGGGCGGGCCCGGGCCGGCACCCGCCGCGGGCGAGCCGGGACCGGGCGTGGCGTAGCATGGAGGATCTCCCGCGCACCCCCGGTGCGCGGCAGGACACGGTCCGCACCGGTCAGAGGAAGGAGTGCCATGGCCAAGAAGGACACCGGCCGTCAGGTCATCGCGAACAACAAGAAGGCCCGGCACGACTACCACGTCCTCGACACCTACGAGGCTGGCCTCGTCCTGATGGGGACCGAGGTGAAGTCCCTGCGCATGGGCCGCGCCTCGCTCGTGGACGGCTTCTGCCAGTTCACCGACGGGGAGCTGTGGCTCGAGGGCGTGCACATCCCCGAGTACCTCCAGGGCTCGTGGACGAACCACTCCGCGCGACGGCGCCGGAAGCTGCTCCTGCACCGCACGGAGATGGCCAAGATCGAGCAGAAGACCCGGGAGGCAGGCTTCACGATCGTGCCGCTGTCCCTGTACTTCGTGGACGGCAAGCGGGTCAAGGTGGAGATCGCCGTGGCCAAGGGCAAGAGGGAGTACGACAAGCGCCAGACCCTGCGGGAGAAGCAGGACAACCGGGAGGCGCAGCGCGCCATGCGCTACAAGAACATGGGGTGAGCCCGACCTCTTGCCAGCCGCTGTACCGCGCGGTAAACTTGATTGTCCTGCCACGGCGGGGTGTTTGAAAAACGCATACGGGGATGATCGGTTTCGACGATGTGAGTTGAGACAGGGGAAGCGGGTCGAGGACGCAGAGTTATCTCGTAAACGCTCTCTGTAAAACAATAGTTGCCAATTCCAAGCGCAACGCCACGCAGTCCAACTTCGCGCTCGCCGCGTAAGTAGACTCACCAGTGGCTGTCAGCCCGGGTTCGCCTTCGGCCCGGGGCCTGGCATCAGCTAGAAGGCCACTGCTCCAGACGGGTGTCGCGGACGTCTGGGGAACATCAACTCGCGACTGAGTCCGTCGGCCACGTGTCTGCACGAGGGCCGGGACTGAGAAGACGTCAAGCAGACTGCACCCGGAGAAGCCCTGACAATGCTGCATCGGACGGGGGTTCAATTCCCCCCATCTCCACCATCCCACTAGGGCAAATAGCCGTCGTGTTGACAGGAACGCAAGTTCCGTTGACGCGGCGGCTATTGTCTTGCCCATGGCGAGCATCCGAGAGCTCACCCGCAAGGACGGGACCGCGTCCTGGGCAGTGCTGTGGCGGGAGGCCTCGACCGGCAAGCAGACCTCCCGCACCTACCTCGAGCAGCGCGAGGCCCAAGCCCTGAAGGACTTCCTCGACGCCAACGGCAACAGTTTCGCCCTGGCCGTCCAGGCCGCCAAGCGCCTGCGCTCCACCGCCCCGACCGTGCGCGTCGTCGTCGAGCGGCACATCGAGCGGCTTACCGGCGTCGAGTACTGGACCCGGGAGAAGTACACCCGCAACGCCGCCCTGCACATTTTCCCCGAGCTCGGCTCCATCCCCGTGGACACCCTCACCCGCGACGACGTCGCCGCCTGGTTCAACGGCACAGGGACGTCATCTCGGCGACCTCGGCGGGGGAGTAGCCGCGGAACTGCTCGACGGTGCTCATGCCGACACCCGTTGTGTAACAGTCTGTGAAGCATCACAGGAAATTTCAGGCACGAAAAAGACGTCCAGGGGCACGTCGAGTGCTTCGCAGATGAGCTCGGCGGTGCGGCCGGTGTTGACGGCCTTCGTGCGCCCGACGATGAGGTTGTCAATGGTGCCTGGGGAGACCTCGGCGTACTTCGCCAGTCGGCGGTTGGACCATCCCTTGCGCTGCATCCGGTCGACCAGTGCGTCCCGGGCAACGAGCTTCATGCGCATCTTCTGGGGCCACCCCCTTCTGTTGGTTCGGATGTAGTTGCGGTTCTGGGGGGTGCTCATATCCAACGCTCCCTAGGCGGTTCTGTCTATCGATGCTTGGTGCATCGTTACCTAACACTAGGCACTCTCATGGGCGCACATCAAGACCTCCCGCCCAGCAATTGCGCGGGCGTCGAAGTATTTCCGACTTCTTGTTAGGCATCCAGTAGTGCTGGACGCCCCGTAACCGTTAGGCAGTGCCTAAGATTGGTCGTTGGACCCCGCGCCGTCCTGGGGCCAAGACTGGGAGCATGATGGAAGACAAGGACCTCGCGGCCGTACTCCAGGCCGCCCGCAAGGGCGGGGAGATCTCATACGAGAAGCTCTCCGCTCAGTGCGGTGGGAAGCCCACGGCGAAGCGGCTGCACCAGCTCGCCAACGCGCCGCTGCGCAACTTCCCGGACCCCGACACCATCACGCACCTGGCACGCGGCACCGGCCAGTCGATCACCACGATCGTCATGGCCTCCGCCCGGTCGCTCGGACTCAACGTCACGAGCGACGACCCGGACACCGTCCGCCTGGCAGGCAGCAGTAACTATCCGCCCGCCCTCCTCGATGCCTTCCGCACCCTGGGCGAGCAGATCACCACCGCACTTGCCGAGGAGCGTGATGGCAGCGGAAACGCCGCCCCCATTACCCACGCGGGGGAGAGCCCCGCAACACATCAGGAGCCCCGCGAGCGCTCCGCTGAGTCCTCTTCGCTGGCGGAGGTGTTAAGTGTTAGCGAGTCATCGCAACACCCGGACGCCGACACGGACGACGACGAACTGGCCCGCCGGCGCCGCGAGCGCGACGAACAAGCCGCTTCCTCCGGCCGTGGTGCTACCAGCGATCAGGAGCAGGTAGAGATCCCTATGCCGGACGAGGACCGCATGGCCGGCTACGACGCCCCCTCCGAAGGCCGGGCCATGCGGGAGCAGCAGGACGAGGACGCGGAGGGCCCGCAGGAGTAGACCACGATCCCGCTCGGGCTGGGCGGGGGAGAAGGGGAGAGAAATGAATCAGAGGAGTGTTCCCACCACGGAGCAGAGGGTGTTCCCGGTTTTCCCTGACGGGTACGTCGAGGTCGTCGGGGAGTACTACCATCAAGCGGCCATCGAGACACTGCTGCGCCCCACTCTGAACGGCGAGGGCGTGTCGGCCGAGCTGACTCTGGCGTTGGTGCCTGAGCCGGACAACCCGAACGGTGAGGGAGCCATCTCGGTTCGGTCCGAGGGGCTGGTGCTTGGCTACCTCTCACGCGCGGACGCTCGTCGGTACTGGCCGGTGGTGGCCCGGATCGTTGCCAGTGGCTATCAGGTCAGTGTGCTCGGACGCGTCTACGCGTACAAGCGACGTTCCTACGACGGGAAGGTCGAAATCTCGGCGGATGTCACCTTGCGCCTGCCGGAACCCGAGGCCATCGTCCCTCTCAACGTTGAGCTTGCCTCGGGTGTACTTCTCCCCAAGGGCAACTCGTTGCAAGTCCTGGGTGAGGAGGACCACTTCGACCACCTCTTCAACTACGTCCCGCCCACAGGCGAGGGCTTCTTGCTCCTCGAACTCCGTCGCGGCACCAAGCAGTACAAGAACGGCTCGACCAAGGACATGGTCTTCGTCTACCTGGACGGAGAAGAAGTGGGCCAGCTCAGCGGCCAGAGCGGCGGCCACTACCTCCCGACCATCCGGCACCTCGAGGACTTCGGCAAGAAGACCATGGTCTGGGGAAAAATCAAGGGCTCCGCGCTCAGCGCCTCCCTCACGATCCACGGCGCGAAGTCGCACGAGCTGTCCGACGAGTGGCTGGACGCGCAACCCACAGCCAGCTTCGACCTCGTGCCGGAGAGCAGCACGTACGACCTGCCCGACGCTTACAAGGGAGCGAAGCGCACCAATAGGCCGTGCCAGGCCCGGCCCGCGCCACGTGCCGGCGCCGGGGACGGCGGCTCGCACGCATTCACGTCGTCCGCCGGCGGGCTGCAGGGCGACGCGTCCGCCGGACACGCGCCAACGACCTCGATACCAGCGGGTACCACCAGCGCACCGAAGCCGCCCGGCCGCTTCTCCAAGATCCTGATGTGGTTCGCTCTGGTCATCGGGGTCCTCGGTCTGTTCGCCGAACCCGTTGGCGCGACCTTCTGGCTCCTCGTCTCTCTCATCACCCGCCTCTACCGTCGACGGAAAGCCGCGAAGTTCGAGGCACACAGACGGCATGACGCATTCTCCGAGGGCTGAGCCATGCGGGAGCAGCAGGACGAGGACGCGGAAGGCCCACAAGACACCTAGGAGAGACCATGAAGTGGATCGTCCCCACGATCCTGTTCCTGCCCTTGCTCGCCGCGGGCTGCGGTGACTCTGGTGCCTCAGGGCCACTGGCAGAGGAGGCCGTCGCCGAGGGGAGTCAGATATGAGCCCGTTCGGTCAGCTCGGACTGTGGAACTACAACGGTCTCGACGTTTATGAGAAGCCCACCTCACGGGCGTGGGAAGAGGCCGAGGTGCTGATCACCGTGAAGGCCAGCCCGAACCCCTCGAAGCAGTACGGCGACACGGTTTGCGTGGCTGGGATTCGGGTGGACCGTGATCCGTTCCAGTGGGTCCGCCTGTACCCAGTTCCCTTCCGCCACCTCGAGCAGGACTCGAAGTTCGCGAAGTACGACATCATCCGTCTTCGGATTCAGCCCAATGAGAAGGATCACAGGGCAGAGAGCTTCCGTCCTGACATGGCCAGCATTCAGAAAATCGGCAGCCTTTCGACCTCCCACAACTGGGAACTACGGCACCCGTACGTGCAACCGATGGCCGACCGATGGACTATGTGCAGCATCCGCCGAGCGCACGAAGCCGGTGGGCCAGCTCCTTCACTTGCCATGGTTCGTCCCCGGGAGATCAAAGGCTTCACTATCGACCGCCACCCCGGTTGGAGTGAGGACCAGAAGGCCAGCATGCGCGCGCTCGACGACCAAGGCGATCTCTTTGACCAGGCGAGGACGGCGTCAATCAATCATGCGAGGGTGCTCGAGGCTCCGCGCTACAGGGGCATGTTCCGATACTTGTGTGAGGACGATGCCTGCCGAAGCCACGAAGGGACTCTCCTGGACTGGGAATTCACCGCGCTGGACCGGACCCTGCGTGCCGACTCGGACGACACTGCGAAGCGGAAGATCTACGACAAATACATGGGTCAGGTCTGCGCTGTGGACCACCAGCCGCTCTTCTTTGTAGGCAACCTGATGAAGCACCCGCGGTCGTACTCGATCCTGGGGGTTTATCGGACGGCCTAGGCCAGTGCCAGAGTCCAATCGAGCATGCGCTGAAGGACCAGGTCTCGGTGGCACATAGAGCGGTGGGCCTCGAAACACAGCAACGCGGCGCCGCTCGTCATGGCGAGATGCTCGATTTCATCCATCGCAGCGAGCGCGGCAGGCTCCTCCAGGACCCGGAGGTAGTTCTCGTGCGCTGTCGTGGCTGCTGGAGTTCCGGGGTTGTAGAACCCGGCCCGGTTATCTTTGGGATTGCCCAACTGCGGCAGGTGAAGGTACCTCAGCCCATTTGATTCCAAGCCTGTGCGCAGAGCTGTCTTAGAGAAGCCCTTCTTGCGCGAGATGGCGTTGAGTCGGACGTCAATGAGGGTGCCCACGCCCCAGTCGTGGAGGCTGGCGACGACGTCGTCGATCGACTTGCCTTCATATCCGATGTCCCGTAGGTTGCGTCCACTCATGTTGCCCACCCTAACCGGCCTTGCTGGGCACGCTGCGCATTGTTAGAACGCGCGTTCGAAGCATGGGGAATGACCTGGGGCGTGTCCCGCTTGTTGTCCTGTCCCCAGGACTGTCTACTTTCGTCTACATGGACCCCTGGACTGTGCTCCCCCCGCACATCACCGTCCACCACGTGAGGCTGGACCGCCTGTCGGCTGTGACCGACGGGCACTCCACCATCTGGCTGGACGACCGACTGACCGAGATCGAGGCTCGCTGCGCGCTCATGCACGAGGCTCTGCATCTCTTGATGGGACATGACGGCCACCAGCCGGCCGCGGTCGAGTCCAAGGTCCGTGAAGGCACGGCGCGGTTGCTGATCCCGCTGAGCGCACTATGGGAGGTGCGGCACTGGCAGGGCGCCTGGCAGGGTCTGGCCGAGCACCTCGGTGTGACGACTGAGGTGCTCGCCGACCGGCTGCGGTGGCCCTCCGAGGAGGAGAAGCTGCTGCGGCACCTGGTTCAGCTCGAGCTCGTGGGGGAGTGCTGAGAGGCCCGTTGACGCCGTCAACCGCGAGCCGTTCAGACCCCGGATCGGTCCGCTCAGTTCCGCGCGTTATCGGGGGTGGTCAGCTGTATTACCCCACGTTGCCGGGGGTTCAATTCCCCCCATCTCCACGAGATCCCTGACCGGGGAGCGCCGCGAGGCGCTCCCCGGTTTCTTCGTGCCTCCGCACGGTTCCGGGCACGACGGCGTCGTACCCGGACCGGTACGGACGTCGGGCACGGCGGCGCGGCGGTGTGACAAGCTGGTGCCGTACCGACGACGACCGGAAGGGCACCGCCATGAGCCACCACGACAACACGCCAGACCAGAGCGGCACGGGTGGGTCGTCGGGCCGGGACCGGAAGGACGAGCCGGAGTACGGTCAGCGCATCGAGGGGGCGCCGTCCGGTCCCTCCTACGAGGCACCGCGCCAGGGCGACCAGCACTCCGCGCCGCAGTACGGCCGGGACCCGTACGGTCAGGACCCGTACGGTCAGAACTCCTACGGTCAGGGGCAGCAGGGCTACGCCGCCCAGGGGCAGTACGGTCAGGACTCCTACGGGCAGGGCCAGTACGGCCAGGGGCAGCAGGGCTACGGTTCGGGCCAGTACGGTCAGGACTCCTACGGGCAGGGCCAGTACGGTCAGGGCCAGCAGGGCTACGGCTCCCCGGGCCAGTACGGTCAGGCACCGTACGGCCAGGGCCAGTACGACATGGGCGGCTACGGCGCGGTCGAGAAGCCCGCCGGCAACGGGCTGGGGATCGCCGCGCTGATCCTCGGCATCGTGGCGCTGCTGACGTCCTGGATGCTCGGACTGGGCTTCATCCCCGGCCTCGTCGGCCTGATCCTGGGCATCGTGGCCCTGCGCAAGCTCAGCAGGGTCCCCGGGGCATCGAAGGCCGTCGCGGTCGTCGGCATCGTGCTGAGCGTGCTCGGCATCGTGGCCAGCATCGCGTTCCTCGTCGTGGAGGTGACGTTCTTCAGCGATCTGATCGGGCCCTGCGCCCAGTACGCCGACGACCAGGTGGCCCTCGAGCGGTGCCTCAACGAGCAGATGGGCCTCGACGCCGTCCCGCAGTGAGCTCCGTCGCACCGGCCACGGGCGAGGGCCCCACGCCCGGCATGGGGCCCTCGCTCGTGCCCGGTGCCGGAGGCCTCAGGACGGCGGCGTGAGCATCTCCAGCACCTCGTCGTGGAGCAGCCCGTTGGAGGCCAGCGCGTTGCCGCCGAAGGGCCCCGGCTCGCCCTCCAGCGACGTGAACCGCCCGCCGGCCTCCTCGACGACCGGCACGAGCGCAGCCATGTCGTGCAGGCCGAGCTCCGGCTCGCAGGCGATGTCCACGGCACCCTCGGCCAGCAGGCAGTAGGACCAGAAGTCCCCGTAGGCACGCGTGCGCCAGACCTCGTCGGTCAGTTCCAGGAACTGCTCGCGCACGCCGCGGTCCCGCCAGCCGGTCAGCGAGGAGTAGGAGAGCGAGGCGTCGGAGAGCCGGCCGACCCGGGACACGTGGATCCGCTGCGCGTTGGCCAGGGACTTGCCCGTGTAGGCGCCCGAGCCCGAGGCGGCCCACCAGCGGCGGCCGAGGGCCGGCGCCGAGACGACCCCGACGACCGGGCGGCCCTCGTCCACGAGGCCGATGAGGGTGGCCCACACGGGCACCCCGCGCACGAAGTTCTTGGTGCCGTCGATGGGGTCGACGACCCACTGCCGGGCCCCGCTGCCGGTGGCGCCGTACTCCTCGCCGATCACGGCGTCCCGGTTGCGCGTGCGTCCCAGCTGCGCGCGGATGAGCTGCTCGGCCTCGCGGTCGGCGTCCGTCACCGGGGTGAGGTCCGGCTTCGTCTCCACGGCGAGGTCCTGGGCCTTGAACCGACGCATGGTCAGGCGGTCCACGGCGTCGGCCAGGATGTGGGCGAGGCGGAGGTCGTCGGTGTAGGTGCTGGGGCTGCGCATTCCTCCAACCTACCCCGAACGCGTCCCGAGCCTGGTCGGGGCCGGGTGCCGCCCCGGGGAGGGCTCAGCGGACGCCGAGCTCCTTGTCCTGCCGGGCCTCGGGGTCCCCCGCGCCGAGCAGGCGGCGCAGGGACGCCAGCCGGGCGGCTCCGGCCTCGCCGGCGCGGCCCCGGGCCACCCACTCGTCCAGGGCGCAGCCGGGGGAGTCCTCCGTGTGGCGGCACCCCTTCGGGCACTCGGCGATCGCCTCGGCGAGCTCGTCGAAGGACTCCACGATGCGGTCGTGGTCCACGTGCGCCAGGCCGAAGGAGCGGATCCCGGGGGTGTCGATGATCCAGGACCCCGGGGACGCGTCCTCCACGCGCAGGGCCAGGGCCGACGACGACGTGTGCCGGCCCCGGCCGGTCACCGCGTTCACCCCGCCGGTGGCGCGGTCGGCCCCGGTGAGGGCGTTGACGAGGGTGGACTTGCCCACGCCGGAGTGCCCGAGCAGCACGGAGACGTGGCCCTCCAGCCGCGCCCGCAGGGCCTCCACGAGCCCCGGGTCCAGGGGGAGGGTCCCGCCGTCCTCGGCGGCAACGTCGCGGGCGGGGCCGGAGACCAGCACCGGCAGCTCCAGCGCGGTGTAGTGGGAGATCAGCTCCCCGGGGTCCCGCAGGTCGGTCTTGGTGATGCACAGCAGCGGGTCGATCCCGGCGTCGTAGGCGGCCACGAGCGAGCGGTCGATGAAGCCGGTGCGCGGTTCCGGGTTGGCGGCGGCCACGACGACGACCAGCTGGTCGGCGTTGGCCACGACGACCCGTTCGACCGGGTCCGTGTCGTCGGCACTGCGTCGCAGGACCGTGGTCCGCTCCTCGATGCGCACGAGCCGCGCGAGGGTGTCCGGGGCGCCGGTGACGTCGCCGACGAGTCCCACGAGGTCCCCGGCGACGACCGGCCGGCGGTGCAGCTCCTTGGCGCGCACCGCCACCACGAGCCGCTCGTGCGGGGTGTCCTCGTCGAGCACGGCGGTGTACCGGCCGCGGTCGACGGTGACGATCCGCCCGGTGACGGCGTCCTCGTGGCGGGGCCGGTCCTTGGTGCGGGGCCGGGACCCGCTCTTGCTGGGGCGCACGCGGACGTCCGACTCGTCCCAGTCCCGGCTCGTGGAGCTCCTACGCGCCACGGTCCGGGTCCACGAGCTCGGCCCACAGGCGCGGGAACTCGGGCAGCGTCTTGGCGGTCGTGGCGACGTTCTCGACGCGCACGCCCGGGACCACGAGCCCGATGACGGCGCCGGCCGTGGCCATCCGGTGGTCCTCGTAGGTGGAGAACGTCCCCCCGTGCAGGGGAGCGGGGCGGATCACCAGGCCGTCCTCGGTCTCCTCCGCGTCCCCGCCCAGCCGGTTGATCTCCGCCACCAGGGCGGCGAGACGGTCGGTCTCGTGCCCCCGGAGGTGGGCGATGCCCCGCAGCCGGGAGGGGGTCGTGGCCACGGCGCACACGGCGGCCACGGTGGGGGCCAGCTCCCCGGCCGCGCCGAGTTCGAGGTCGACGCCGCTCACCACGGAGGGCCCCGTCACGGTGAAGGCCCCGTCGGTCAGGTCCACCGCCGCGCCGAAGGCGGGCAGGATCTCCTTCCAGTGGTCACCGCCCTGGGTGGTGTGCTCGGGCCAGTGCGGGACCGAGACGCGCCCGCCGGTCACGACCGCGGCGGCCAGGAAGGGCCCGGCGTTGGAGAGGTCCTGCTCGATCTCGAGGTCGAAGGCCCGCACGGGACCCGGGGACACGTGCCACTCGTCGGGGACGGAGTCGTCCACGCTCACGCCCACCCCCCGCAGCACCTCGACGGTCATCTCGACGTGCGGCATGGACGGCACGCCCCGGCCGTCCGCGCCGCGGTGGCGGAGCACGAGGCCGTGGTCGAAGCGCGCCCCCGCGAGGAGGAGCGCCGAGACGAACTGGCTCGACCCGGTGGCGTCGACCACGAGCTCGCCGCCGGGCACGCCGCCGGTGCCGTGCACGGTGAAGGGGAGCCGGCCCCGGCCGTCGTCCTCGACCCGCACGCCGAGACCGCGCAGGGCCTCGATCACCGGCCCCATGGGACGCACCCGCGCACCGGGGTCCCCGTCGAAGGTCACCGGACGGCGGCCCAGGGCGGCCACGGGAGGGACGAAGCGCATCACGGTGCCGGCGAGCCCGCAGTCGACGGTGACGGGCTCGGTGGCCTGCCAGGACGCGGGTCGCACGAGCAGGTCGGGGCCGAAGGCCCCGGTGCCCTCGACCTCCTCGACGTCGGCGCCGAGGGCGCGCAGGGCCTCCACCATGAGGTGGGAGTCCCGCGAGTGCAGGGGCGAGCGCAGCCGGCACGGTCCGTCGGCGAGGGCCGCGAGCAGCAGGTACCGGTTGGTCAGCGACTTGGACCCCGGGACCGTCAGCTCGGCGCTGACGGGCCGGGAGCCGACGTGCGGAGCCGGCCACAGCTCGGGCTGGGCGGCCGTCTCCACGGCGTGGGACGGGGCGTCGGACGGGACGAGGGGCGCGGCGGAGTCCGGGTTCACGACGGCGGGACCGCGCTCAGCCCTGCTTGACCGCGTGCTGCAGGGCCTTCTCGGCCTTGGCGACCTGCTTCTGGGTGTCCTTGCCGAGCTTGGCCGCGTTCTTGCGGACGTCGCCGGCCAGGTGCTCGGCGCGCCACAGCAGGGACGGGTTCCCGTCCGTGTCCACGGCGGCGAGCAGGACCGCGCCCACGAGGGAGGCGTTCTTGATCGCCGTGCTCCGCCTGGCGGCCTTCTGCTCTGCGGTCTCGGCGCGCGCCGCACGGTAGTCGGCGTAGGCGTTGAGCGCCGTGGTGGTCACGAGGACGCCTGCCGAGAGGCGGGGGAGCCGGCCCAGGCCGAAGAGCACGGCGGCGCCGACCTGAGCCGCGGCCAGCCCCTGGGCGACCATCGCCGGGTTCTTCAGGGCGGGCGCGGCCTGCGGGAAGGCCTTGGCGGCGGCGGAGGCGGCCGGGGCCAGGTGCTCCGCGGCGCCGGAAGAGTTGCGGAAGCTCTCCACACCGTTGGCGACGTAACCGGTGGCCAGCAGGGGGCGGGCGATGCGACGGACGATGCTCATGGATTCCTCCTCGGCGGCGGTCGGAACCGCGGCGCTGGATGGTGCAGGACGGGTCGGCGGACGGCGCCGCTGCCCCCATCCTAGCCGCGGGCCCCGGGGCGTGGGCGAGGCGGCAGGGCGCGCCGGAGACGCCCCCGGTGCCCGGCCGGGGCGCCGGGGAGCGGGGGACGTGGCCGCCGGGGAATAGCCGCACCCCCGTCCTCGGTTGTGCAGGGGTGACGACGACCGGCGACCAGCACACCCCGGGCCCCCGGGGGAAGGAGGAGCCATTTCCGCCCCCGCGAGCGTCCTGGGTCCGCCCCCGGCCCGATGGCGCGTCCCCGTAGACTGGTCCGTGATGAACGAGCAGAACCAGCAGGACGCCGTGCCCGCGGGCACCGAGCCGCCCGTCGACGTCGACACCGAGAGCCCCGAGGCCAGGAAGGCGCGCTTCGAGCAGGACGCCATGGAGTACGTGGACCAGCTCTACGCCGCGGCGCTGCGGATGGCGCGCAACTCCGCCGACGCCGAGGACCTCGTGCAGGAGGCGTACACGAAGGCGTTCTCCGCGTTCCACCAGTACCGGCCGGGCACCAACCTGAAGGCCTGGCTGTACCGGATCCTCACGAACACGTACATCAACCTCTACCGCAAGCGCCAGCGCGAGCCGCAGCAGGCGAACACGGACACGGTGGAGGACTGGCAGCTGCACCGCGCCGGGTCGCACACCTCCTCGGGACTGCGCTCGGCGGAGGTCGAGGCCCTCGACCACCTGCCGGACACCGACGTCAAGCGCGCGCTCCAGGAGCTGCCGGAGGAGTTCCGGCTCGCCGTGTACTTCTCCGACGTGGAGGGGTTCGCCTACAAGGAGATCTCCGAGATCATGGACACGCCGATCGGGACGGTGATGTCGCGCCTGCACCGCGGGCGCAAGCTGCTGCGCGAGAAGCTCGCCGACTACGCGTCCGAGCGCGGTTTCGACACGTCCAGGGTCACGGGCGACAAGAAGGAGAAGGACCAGTAGCGATGGCCGACTGCGAGAGCACGGGATGCTGCACGGACGAGCGGATCCGTCTGATCTACGAGTACCTCGACGGGGTGCTCCCCGAGCGGGAGATCGACGAGATCCACGTCCACCTCCTCGAGTGCCGGGAGTGCGCCCGGGAGTACGACCTCGAGCGCGTTATCCGTTCCGTGGTGCGGCGCTCCTGCGCGGAGACGGCGCCGGCGGACCTGCGCGTGTCGATCCTCGCCCGCCTGCACGCGCAGCGGCAGGATCCTCCCGCGGCCTGAGCGGCGCCCCGGACGCGCCGGGCACGGGAAGGGCCCCGGACCGCAGCGGTCCGGGGCCCTTGCCGTCGCGGCGTCGCCGGGTCCGGGGACCTCAGGCGTTGGGGCGCTTGCCGTGGTTGGCGCCGCCCTTGCGGCGGTCCTTGCGCTTGCGTCCTCGCTTGCTCATGCGAGCCTCCTGTCTGTCCGCGGTCGCCCGCGGCGGGTCGTGGGTGTCGGCGTCCGTTCCCGCGTGGTCTGGTGATGTCCGCGGCGGCCGGACGGGGCACTGCCCGCCATTGTCTCACACGGGGCCGGGCGGCACGGCCCGCCGGGGGCGGCTCACCGGGGTTCGGGCAGGTCCAGCCAGCTGTACCACCCGCGGTGCAGGACCAGCCACGCCATGAGCCCGTACCCGGCCTGTCCCGGGTGCCCGTGGTTGGCCGCCAGGTCCTTGCGCCACTGCTCGTGGTGCTGCAGCGGGTTGAAGGTGTCCACGTAGACGTGGTTGCGCCGCGTCGTGACGTCCGCGTACGCCGCGGAGAGGTCGGCGATCCGCCGGTTGCGCTCGGCGTCCATCGTCGGCGGGGGCCCGACGACGAGCACGCGCACGTTGTGCTGGGAGGCGGTGTCGATGATGTTGGCCATGTTCAGCCGCGACCGGGCGCTGGTGATCGACAGGTCGATGTCCAGCGTGGACGGCGCGATGACCAGCCGGTTGTCGTGGCCGGGGGAGAAGCGCCGTGAGGCCTCGTCGAACCAGCGCTCGTTGAGGGTCTCGCTGCCCTCCCCGGGGGCGGCCAGGTTGTAGGCGGACACGGGGGCGTCGTGGCGCGGGGTCCGGGCCATGACCCTGCCGAACCAGCCGAGGGCCCGGGTGTCGCCCTCGCCGGCCAGCAGCTCGTCACCGACTGCGACAATTCTGATCCTTCGTTGCTCCACGTCGTACTTTCTGCTCGGGGGTGCGGTGTCTCGGGGGGAACGAGCGGCGCCGGCCCGCGGGGC
>NZ_JBISWL010000109.1:0-70822 GCF_044462265.1 Kocuria rhizosphaerae | reverse complement strand
GGCGCCGGCTCGCCGGGAGGGCACGGGAGGCGGGGCGCGCGGCCCCGCCTCCCGGAACGGTCACTCGCGCTCGAAGGTGGTCTGGACCAGGGTCTCGAGCTCCGCTGCGTGCCGCTTGGCGGAGCCGTTCGCCGGGGACGCCGACGCCGGGCGGGACACGAGCCGGACCCGGCGGTCGAGCTGCGGCACCAGGTTGACCGCCATGAACGGCCAGGCCCCCTGGTTGGCGGGCTCGTCCTGCGCCCAGGTGAGAAGGGCCTCCGGGTACTTGGCGAGCTGCTCCCGGATCTCGGCGACGGGCAGCGGGTAGAGCTGCTCCACGCGCACGATCGCGGTGCGCCGGTCCCCACGCTCCTCGCGGGCCGCCGCGAGGTCGTAGTAGAGCCGCCCGGAGACCAGGACGACCTCGGTGACCTCGGAGGCCTCGAGCCCGCCCTGGTCGCCGATCACGGTGCGGAACGTGCCGCTGGTGAACTCCTCGATCGGGGAGGCGGCCGCCTTGAGGCGCAGCAGCTGCTTCGGCGTGGCGACCACCAGCGGCTTGCGCGGGCGGCTGTAGCCCTGGCGGCGGAGCAGGTGGAAGTGGTTGGCCGGCGTCGAGGGGTTCGCCACGATCATGTTCCGCTCGGCGCACAGCGTCAGGAACCGCTCGATCCGCGCCGAGGAGTGGTCCGGGCCCTGCCCCTCGAAGCCGTGCGGCAGCAGCATCACCAGGGAGGAGCGCTGGCCCCACTTCTGCTCGGCGGAGGAGATGAACTCGTCGACCACGATCTGGGCGCCGTTGACGAAGTCGCCGAACTGGGCCTCCCAGACGGTGAGCGCCTCCGGCCGCTCCACGGAGTAGCCGTACTCGAAGCCCAGCACGCCGAACTCGGAGAGCAGCGAGTTGTAGATCGACAGCCGCGCCTGGTCCCCGGAGAGGTGGTTCAGCGGGGTCCACTCCGAGCCGGTGTCGGCGTCGTAGAACACCGCGTGGCGCTGGGTGAACGTGCCGCGCCGCACGTCCTGGCCGGACATGCGCACCGGGATGCCCTCCATCATGAGGGAGCCGAAGGCCATGAGCTCGCCCATGCCCCAGTCCACGGCGCCCTCGCGGGTCATCGCCTCGCGGCGCTCCAGGAGCTTGCGGAGCTTCTTGTGCACGGTGAAGTCCTCGGGGACCTCCACGTGCACCTGCCCGATCCGCTGCGCGGTCTCGCCGGAGATGGCGGTGCTGCGCGGGATCGAGACCCCGGAGTCCGCCTGCTGCGCGGAGGGCCGCTCGATGTTCGAGATCGCCGCGGAGTCCCCGGTGACCAGCGGGATGGACGAGGTCTGCGCCTCGTGGGTCTCGGCGAAGACGCGCTCCAGGCGCTCCTGGTAGTCCTTCAGGGCCCGGTCGGCCTCCTCCTGGGTGATGTCGCCGCGGCCCACGAGGTTCTCGGTGTAGATCTTGCGGGTCGAGCGCTTCTCCTCGATGAGGTTGTACATCAGCGGCTGGGTCATCGAGGGGTCGTCGCCCTCGTTGTGACCGCGGCGCCGGTAGCAGACCAGGTCGACGATGACGTCCTTGTGGAAGGCCTGCCGGTACGCGAACGCCATCTGCCCCACGTGCGTGACGGCCTCGGGGTCGTCGGCGTTGACGTGGAAGACCGGCGCCTGCACGGCGCGGGCGACGTCCGTGGCGTACGTGGAGGAGCGGGCGGCCGAGGGCGCCGTCGTGAAGCCGACCTGGTTGTTCACGATGATGTGGATGGTTCCGCCGACGGCGTAGCCGGGCAGCTGCGCCATCTGCAGCACCTCGGCCACGACGCCCTGGCCCGCGAAGGCGGCGTCGCCGTGCACCTGGATCGGCAGCACGGGGTAGGTGCCGTCGCCCTCGGGCCCGGCGCCCAGCACGTCCGTCTTGGCGCGGGCGATGCCCTCGATGACGGGGTCGGCGGCCTCGAGGTGCGACGGGTTGGCGGCGAGGTAGACCTGGGTCTCGTTGCCGTTGTCGGAGGTGAACGTGCCCTCCGTGCCGAGGTGGTACTTGACGTCGCCGGAGCCCTCGGTGGTTCGGGGGTCCTGGCTGCCCTCGAACTCGCGGAAGACCTGGGCGTAGGACTTCCCGGCGATGTTCGTCAGCACGTTGAGCCGGCCGCGGTGGGCCATGGCGATGCCCACACCGGCGAGACCGGCGTCGGCCGCGTCGGCGATGATCTCGTCCAGCAGCGGGATGAGGGACTCCCCGCCCTCGAGGGAGAATCGCTTCTGGCCCACGTACTTGGTCTGCAGGAACGTCTCGAAGGCCTCGGCGGCGTTGAGCCGGCCGAGGATGCGGAACTGCTCCTCGCGGCTGGGCTTCTGGTAGCCGTGCTCGAGCTGCTCCTGGAACCACTCGCGCTCCTCCGGCTCCTGGAGGTGCATGTACTCGATGCCGACGGTGCGGCAGTAGGCGTCCCGGAGCCGGCCCAGGATCGTGCGCAGGCTCAGCACGGGGGCCCCGCCGAACCCGCCGGTGGGCCACTCCCGCTCCAGGTCCCACAGCGACAGCCCGTAGGTGCGCACGTCGAGGTCCGGGTGCTTGCGCATCACGTACTCGAGCGGGTTGGTGTCGGCCATGAGGTGGCCGCGGACCCGGTAGGCGTGGATGAGCTGCTGGATCCGGGCGACCTTGTTGACCTGGATCTCCGGGTTGACCTGGTTGTCCACGGCCCAGCGCACGGGCTCGTAGGGGATCCGCAGGGCCTCGAAGATCTCGTCGTAGAAGCCCTGCTCGCCCAGCAGGTAGGACTCGATCAGGCGCAGGAACTCGCCGGAGCCCGCGCCCTGGATGACGCGGTGGTCGTAGGTCGAGGTCAGGGTGATGATCTTGGAGACCGCGTGCCGGGCGATGGTCTTGGGGGAGGACCCGCGGTACTCGGCCGGGTAGTCGAGGGCGCCGACGCCGACGATGCAGGCCTGGCCCTTGGACAGCCGCGGCACGGAGTGGACGGTGCCGATGCCGCCGGGGTTGGTCAGGGACACCGTGGTGCCCTGGTAGTCCTCCATGGTCAAAGCGCTGCCGCGCGCCCGCCGGACGATGTCCTCGTAGCCGTTCCAGAACTCCATGAACGACATCTCGTCGGCGCCCTTGATGTTGGGCACCACCAGGTTGCGCGAGCCGTCCTTGTTCGGGATGTCGATGGCGATGCCGAAGTTCACGTGGGCCGGGTGGACGGCCACGGGCTTGCCGTCCTGCTCCTCGTAGTAGACGTTCTGCGAGGGGTAGTTCGCCAGGGCCTTGACGACGGCGTAGCCGATCATGTGCGTGAAGGAGACCTTGCCGCCGCGGTTGCGGGCGAGGTGGCTGTTGATGACGATCCGGTTGTCGATCAGCAGCTTCGCGGGCACGGCGCGGACGGTGGTGGCCGTGGGGACGGTGAGGGAGGCGTCCATGTTGGCCGCCACCGCCTTCGCGGGCCCGCGCAGCTTGACGACCTTGTCCTCGGCCGGGGCCTCCTTGACCGGGGCGGGGGCGTGCGCGCGGACGGGCTGGGCAGGGATGGGCTTCCTCGCCTCGGCCTCACCCGCGTCGGTCTCGGGATGGCCCTCGGCCTTGGCGCCGGACTTGGTGGGCTCGGGGGCCGCGGCCGGCCGCGCCTCCCGGGCGGGGGCCTGCGGGGCGGAAGTCTGCGGGGCGGAGGCCCGGGGGGAGGCCTTCCGGGACGCGGACGGGCCGGCGGCGGCGGGCTGCGCTGCCCGCTGCGCGGCCGGGGCCGAGGTCCGGGCGGCGGGCTGCTCCGCGACGGCGCCGTCGTCGGCGCTCATCCCCTCGAAGATCGGCCACCACTTCTTGTCCACCGCGTTCTTGTCGGACTGGTACTTCTCGAAAAGTTCGTCGACGAGCCACTCGTTACCTGCGAATTCTTCAGGGATGGGGTGCTGTGGCTGATGTGGCACGGGGAATACGCCTCTTCCATGGTTGGTCGCGTGGAGGCCTTCTTCCCGGTCTCCACAGTGTCGGTTCCAGCAGCATCCGGTCCCGCCGCAGGAGCACGTCGCCGCCCGTGGCCCGCGGCGGCCGCCGGTGTCCGCCGCGGGACGTGCCGGACGGTGCTTCGGACCGGGCGCGGCCGTACCTCCGGCGAGTCTAGTGATCCGCGCCGCGGCATGGCTAGTCCGCCGCCCGCGGGCCCACGACGCGTGTCGAGGGCCCGCCGAATAGACTGGCGGGCGTGAGATTCCTCAACGACCCCACGACCGACCTGACCTACAGCGACGTCTTCCTCGTCCCGTCCACCTCCCGCGTCACCTCCCGCTTCGACGTCGACCTCTCGCCCCACGACGGCACGGGCACCACCGTCCCCCTGGTGGCCGCGAACATGACGGCTGTCACGGGCCGGCGCATGGTCGAGACGCTCGCCCGCCGGGGCGGCCTGGGGATCCTCCCGCAGGACATCCCGCTCGACGTCATCGCCGAGGTGACGTCCTGGGTCAAGGAGCGCTCCCCCCGGTTCGAGACCCCGGTGGTCCTCGGGCCCGAGGACACGGTGCACGACGCCCTCGGGATCATGCACAAGCGTCCCCACGGGGCGGTGGTCGTCTGCGGCCCCGGCGGCGACTTCCGGGGCGTCGTCCTCGCGGCCGACTGCACCGAGGTGGACCGCTTCACCCAGCTGGGCTCCATCATGCGCACCGACGCCCCCGTGTTCCCGCTGGCGGCGGTCTCCGCCGGACGGGGCGGCGCCGACGCCCCGCAGGACGTGTGGGCGGCCGTCTACGACCGGCTGGCCGAGACCCGCGTGCACGTGGCCCCGGTGCTCGACGGCGAGCGGGTCGTGGGGGTGCTCACCCGCAAGGGCACGGTGCGCTCCACGATCTACGCCCCGGCCCTCGACCCGTCGGGCCGGCTGCGGGTGGGCGCCGCCGTGGGCATCAACGGGGACGTGCGCGGCAAGGCCCGGGCGCTCGTCGAGGCCGGTGTCGACGTGCTCGTGGTGGACACCGCCCACGGCCACCAGCGCAAGATGGTGGAGGCCCTCGAGCAGGTGCGCGCGGCCGCCCCCGACGTGCCCCTCGTGGCGGGCAACGTGGTGACCGCCGACGGGGTGCAGGACCTCGTCGACGCCGGGGCCGACATCGTCAAGGTGGGCGTCGGCCCCGGGGCGATGTGCACCACGCGGATGATGACCGCCGTGGGACGGCCCCAGTTCTCGGCGGTGCTCGAGTGCGCGGAGGCGGCCGCGGGCCTGGGCCGGCACGTCTGGGCGGACGGGGGCGTCCGCCACCCGCGCGACGTCGCCCTCGCCCTGGCCGCGGGGGCCAGCCAGGTGATGGTCGGCTCCTGGTTCGCCGGCACCCACGAGGGCCCCGGGGAGCTGAACGTCGACGCGGACGGCCGCGCCTACAAGGAGAGCTTCGGCATGGCCTCCACCCGCGCGGTGCGCGAGCGCACCCGAGGGGAGGGGGCCTTCGCCCGGGCGCGCAAGGGCCTGTTCGAGGAGGGGATCTCCAGTTCGAAGATGTACCTGGACCCCCAGCGGCCCGGCGTCGAGGACCTCGTGGACCACATCACCGCCGGCGTGCGCAGCTCGATGACCTACGCGGGCGCCACCACGCTCGAGCAGTTCGCCGCGCGCGCCGTCGTCGGCATCCAGTCGAGCTCCGGCTACGAGGAGGGCCGCGCGCGCCCCGAGAGCTGGTCCTGAGCGCGCGGGGGCGCACCGCTCCGGTACTCTGGTGCCCTCATGGACTCGTACAGTAGTTGCCGGCCCGGCAGCGGCTCCCGCCGCTGCCCCCGCGCCGGCTCTCCCACGGCACCCCTCGATCGCCTCCCGCCGACCCGCCGCGCCCCGGGCGGAGGCGGCGCCTGATGGAGTGGCTCCTGCTGGCCACCGGCCTGCTCCTCATCCTCGGCACGGGCTTCTTCGTGGCCGTGGAGTTCTCCCTGGTGGCCCTGGACCAGACGACCGTTCGCCGGGCCGTGTCCGAGGGCGACCGCGCGGCGGAGCCCCTGCTGCGGTGCCTCCGCTCCCTGTCCACGCAGCTGTCGAGCTGCCAGCTGGGGATCACCCTCACCACGCTGCTGACCGGCTACACGCTGGACCTGGCGCTGCAGTCCTTCCTGCGCGAGCCGATCGTCGAGCTCACCGGGCTGTCGCAGGCCGCCGCGGGGGGCGCGACCCTGGCCATCGCCATGCTCGTCTCGACCCTGCTGTCGATGCTGCTGGGCGAGCTCGTCCCCAAGAACTGGGCCATCGCCGAGGCGTTCCGGGTGGGCCGCGTGGTCGCGCGCCCGCAGCTGCTGTTCACGGCCGTGTTCAAGCCCTTCGTCCTGGCCCTCAACGGCGTGGCCAACCGGGTGCTGCACCTGTTCGGCATGGAGGCCAAGGAGGAGCTCTCCGGCGCCCGCTCGCCCGAGGAGCTCTCCTCCATGGTCCGCCGCTCCGCGAAGATGGGCACCCTCGACGCCGGCACCGCCGCGTTCGTGGCCAAGACCCTGACGTTCGCGGAGCGCACGGCCGCGGACGTCATGACGCCCCGCATCCGCGTGCAGATGCTCGACTCCCACGACTCCGTGGCCGACGTCGTGGCGGTCGCCTCCCGCACCGGGCACTCGCGGTTCCCCGTGATGGACGACTCCCCCGACGACGTCCGCGGGGTGGTCCACATCAAGAAGGCCGTGGCCGTGCCGTCGGAGCGCCGGGCCTCCCTGGAGTGCGGGGCCATCATGGAGGACGTCCTGCGCGTGCCCGAGACCGTGCACCTGGACTCGCTGCTGGTGCAGCTTCGGGCGGGCCGGCTGCAGATGGCCGTCGTCGTCGACGAGTGGGGCGGCACCGCCGGCGTCGTCACGCTCGAGGACCTCGTGGAGGAGGTCGTGGGGGAGGTCTCCGACGAGCACGACCGGCTCAGCCTCGGCGCCCTGCAGTCGGCGACCGGCGAGTGGTTCTTCCCGGGACTGCTGCGCCCGGACGAGGTGTCCGAGCTGATCGACGGGCTCGAGGTCGAGGACGGCGCCGCGTACGAGACCATGGGCGGGTTCATGATGGACCGGCTGGGACAGGTCCCGCGGCCCGGTGACGAGGTCCCCGTCGACGGCGGGGTGCTCTCGGTCTCGCGGATGGAGGGGCGACGCGTCGACCGCATCCGGTTCGTGCCGGCGCCGCGGCAGGACGAGGACGCGGCCGAGAGGGGTGCGCGATGAGCGACTGGGCGGGACTGGCCTGGCTCGTGGTGCTCCTGGCGTGCAACGCGTTCTTCGTGGGCGCCGAGTTCGCGGTGATGTCCGCGCGGCGCAGCCAGGTGGAGCCTCTGGCCGAGGCGGGCAACAAACGGGCCCGCACGGCGCTGCACGCCATGGAGAACGTCTCCCTCATGCTGGCCTGCTGCCAGCTGGGCATCACCGTGTGCTCCCTGCTGATCCTCAACATCTCCGAGCCGGCCCTGCACCACCTCGTCTCCGGGCCCCTGGGCCACCTCGGGGTTCCGGCCGAGGTCGCCGACGTCAGCGGGTTCCTCACCGCGCTGGTCGTGGTGACCTTCCTGCACGTGGTCCTCGGGGAGATGGTGCCGAAGAACATGTCGGTGTCCGCCGCGGACCGCGCGGTGCTGCTGCTGGCCCCGCCGCTCGTGCTCGTCTCCCGGCTCGTGCGCCCGGTGATCGCGACGCTCAACTGGTCCGCCAACCACCTGCTGCGGCTCATGGGCATCGAGCCCAAGGACGAGGTCTCCTCGACCTTCACCCTGGACGAGCTGCAGTCCATCGTGGCGGAGTCCACCAAGGAGGGCACCGTGGCCGACGAGACCGGCCTGCTCTCGGGGGCCCTCGAGTTCTCGTCCAAGCGGACCGCCGACGTCATGGTGCCCCTGCACGAGCTGGTCACCCTGCCCGAGGACGCGTCCCCCGCGGAGGTCGAGAAGGCGGTGGCCCGCACCGGCTTCTCCCGATTCGCGCTCACCGGGGACGACGGCGAGCTCAACGGGTACCTGCACCTCAAGGACGTGCTCTCGATCCCCGAGAGCCGGTACAACGAGCCGGTTCCCGTGACCCGGGTGCGCTCGCTGGCCAACCTGCGCCCCGGCATCGAGATCGACGACGCCCTGGCGGCCATGCAGCGCACGGGTTCCCACCTGGCGCGCGTGATCGACGCCGGCGGGACCACGCTCGGCGTGCTCTTCCTGGAGGACGTGATCGAGGAGCTCGTGGGGGAGATCCGGGACACCACGCAGGACCGGCGCCAGCGCCGCGTGGACCCGTCCGAGCCCTCGCGCTGACCCGTCCGGGCGCCCGCGCCGACCCGCGTCCGTCCCCGACGACGCACCCGGCCCACGGGTGCGGCCCGGGTGCGTTGTCGGTGGCGAGCCCGGCTTGCTACGATGAACGCCGCTAATGACACTCATTCTCATAGGGTGGATCACGTCCCCCATGTCCCGCGGCCGGCCCGGACGGGTGCGACCGCGCAGAAACGGATCGACCATGACAGCACCCGCGCCCGCACGTCCCCGCACCCGCGCCCGGACCCCCGTGACGGCCCTCGCCGGGGCCGCCGTCCTGGGCCTGGCCGGCTGCTCGGGGGGCGGCTCGGGCGAGGAGGCGCGGGCGGAGGACGGCCTGACCGTCGTGACCACCACCTCCGTCTACGCCGATGTCGTGCGGGAGGTCGGCGGCGACGCCGTGACGGTCGACCCGGTGATCGACTCCACGGCCCAGGACCCCCACTCCTACGAGGCCACGGCGCAGGACCGGCTCGCCGTGGAGACCGCGGACCTCGTGGTGCTCAACGGCGGAGGCTACGACGCCTTCATGGAGGACCTCGCCGCCGGCGGCGAGGCCCCCGTGGTGGAGGCCTACGAGGTCGCGGGGACGGACGAGGAGGCCGCCGGCGAGCACGCGGACGACGGCCCCGCGGACGAGGGGCACACGGACGAGGAGCACGCGGACGAGGAGCACGGCGCCGCGGGGGACGACGGGCACGGGCACGGCGAGGCCAACGAGCACGTCTGGTACGACCTCGACGCCATGGACGACGTGGCGGGGGCGATCGCCGAGCGGCTCGCGGAGCTCGACCCGGACGGCGCCGACACCTACCGGGAGAACGCCGGGTCCTTCGCCGAGGGGCTCACCGCCCTGAAGGGGCGTCTCGCCCAGGCCCCCGCCGGGGACACCGCCTTCGTCGCCACCGAGCCCGTGGCGGTCTACCTGCTGGAGGACGCCGGGCTCCACGACGACACCCCCGCGGAGTTCACGGCGGCGATCGAGAACGGCACGGACGTGCCCCCGCTGATCATGGAGCGGGTCCGGGAGGAGTTCCGGGAGGGCCACGTGCGGCTGCTCGCGTTCAACGCCCAGACCGCCTCCGGGCAGACGGAGCAGCTGCGCGACGACGCCCGGGAGGCCGGGGCCGCGGTCGTCGAGTTCACGGAGACCCTGCCCGAGGGCACGACGTACCTCGAGTGGATGGACCGCAACGTCACCGACGTCATCGAGGCACTCGAGACCGTGCGCACGGCCCCGGCCGGCGCGTGAGCTCCGGTTCGCGCCCGGTCGTCTCCCTGCGCGGGGCGGGTCTCGCCTTCGGCGACCGGGTGCTGTGGGAGGGCCTGGACCTCGACGTCCACGAGGGCGAGTACTTCGCCGTCCTCGGCGGCAACGGCACCGGCAAGACCAGTTTCCTGAAGGTGCTCCTGGGCCTGCTGCGGCTCACCGAGGGGACGGTGGAGGTCGCCGGCCGGGCGCCCCGGCGGGGCTCCCGGCAGATCGGCTACGTCCCCCAGCAGCGCGCCTTCGCCGCGGGCACCCCGCTGCGCGCCCGGGACCTCGTCGGCCTGGGCGTCGACGGGCACCGCTGGGGGGTCCGGCTGCGCACCGGCGCCCACCGGCGGCGCACGGACGAGCTGCTCGAGCTCGTCGGGGCGGGGGCCTACGCCGACGCCCCTGTGGGCACGCTCTCCGGCGGGGAGCAGCAGCGGCTGCGGATCGCCCAGTCGATCGCCGCGGACCCCCGGCTGCTGCTGTGCGACGAGGCCCTGCTGTCCCTGGACCTGCACCACCAGCAGGAGGTCAGCGAGCTGGTCGACGCCCAGCGCCGGCGCACGGGGGCCGCCGTGGTCTTCGTGACCCACGAGATCAACCCGATCATCGACCACGTCGACCGGATACTCTACCTCGCGGGCGGCCGCTTCCGGGTGGGGACCCCGGAAGAGGTCCTGCGCGGCGACGTCCTCTCCGAGCTCTACGGCACCCGCATCGACGTGGTGCGCACCGGGGGGCGCGTGGTCGTCGTCGGCCTGCCCGACAGCTCCCACCACACCCACGATGAGCGGGAGGTCGCGCTGTGACCCCGGCGGCGGTCGCGACGGTGGTCCCCACGGCCGCACGCGACTGGCAGGACGTGCTCTCCTCGGTGTTCGTCTTCGAGAACTACGGCGAGCTGCTGGCGCTGCTGAGCAGCTCGATCTGGGCGGGGGCGCTGCTCGGGCTGGTGGGCGGGGTCGTGGGCACCTTCGTGCTGATGCGGGACCTCGCCTTCTCGGTGCACGGGATCGCCGAGCTCTCCTTCGCGGGGGCCGCCGCCGCGCTGCTGATCGGCGCCGACGTCGTGACCGGCTCGCTCGTGGGCTCGGTCCTCGCCGCCCTGATCATGGGGGTGATGGGCCTGCGGTCCCGCGAGTCGAACTCCGTGGTCGGGGTGCTCATGCCCTTCGGGCTCGGCCTGGGCATCCTCTTCCTGGCGCTGTACCAGGGTCGCTCGGCCAACAAGTTCTCCCTGCTCACGGGGCAGATCGTCTCCGTGGACACGGTCCAGCTGACCACCATGGCCGTGCTCTCGGGGGTGGTGCTCACCGGCCTGGCGGTCGTCTGGCGGCCCCTGACCTTCGCCAGCGCGGACCCGTACGTGGCACAGGCCAAGGGCCTGCCCGTGCGGGGACTGTCGATCGTGTTCATGGTGCTGCTGGGCGTCTCGGTGGCGCTGTCCGTGCAGATCGTGGGGGCGCTGCTGGTCCTGGCGCTGCTCATCACGCCGGCGGCGGCCGCCATGCACCTCACCGCGTCCCCGGTGCGCCTCGTGGTGCTCTCCGTGCTCTTCGCGGAGCTCGCGATGGTCGGGGGGATGCTGCTCGCGCTCGGCGGGTCCCTGCCGATCAGCCCCTACGTCACGACCATCTCGTTCACCGTCTGGCTGCTCGCGCGCGCCGCGTCGGGCCTGCGGACGCGGCGCTGAGCCGCCCGGTTCAGGCGAGGACGCGGACGGCGCCCGGGAGCACGTCGACCTGCACGGGCAGCGGGCCCAGCCGCTCCCCGTCCGCGTAGGCGGTCACGCCGGCCGCGTCGATCCGCACCGCGCGCACCGGCTCGATCCCCACGTGCTCGAGCTCCACGTGGCGG
The DNA here is from genome assembly GCF_044462265.1 of Kocuria rhizosphaerae. Lineage (NCBI taxonomy): Bacteria > Bacillati > Actinomycetota > Actinomycetes > Micrococcales > Micrococcaceae > Kocuria > Kocuria rhizosphaerae. The sequence continues at coordinate 59,490 of NZ_JBISWL010000109.1, read as the reverse complement.
CCCGTGAACAGGGTCGGGAACAGGGCCAGGAACCGTGCCCGGCCCAGCGGGGCCACGGTGAACAGCTCGAGCAGCCCGTCGTCGTGCCGGGCCCCGGGCACGATCCGCAGGCCTCCGCCCACGGAGGAGGTGTTCGCGACGTTGAGCAGCACCCCGTCGCGCTCCTCCGCACGGACCCGCCCGCTCGCGTCCACGACCTCCAGGCGGTAGCGGACGGTGCGCAGCCGGAGGATCTCGGCCAGCACGGCCAGCAGGTACCGGACGGGGCCGTGCAGCCGGGTCCACCGGTCGGCGCGGGCGTTGACGACGGCGTCGAATCCGGCGCACAGGGCGGTCCCGAAGTGCACCGTGCGCCCGTCCGGGAAGCGCACCCGCCCGACGTCGAGCCGGCGGGGGAGCGCCTCGTCGAGCCGGCGCAGAATGCGCCCCGCGGCGACCTCCGGGTCCCGTTCGGGCAGGCCGAGGTGCCGGGCGAGGTCGTTGCCGGTCCCGCAGGGGACGATCCCCAGGGGGATCTCGACCCCCTGGGCCGCGAGCTCGACCAGGACGCCGAGGGCGGCCTGGACCAGGCCGTCACCGCCCACGACCACGAGCGCGCGGGCCGAGAGGGCGCGGGCGCGCAGCTCCTCGCGGACCCGGTCCACGAGGGCCGCGAGGTCGGGGGCGGAGAGCACCACGGCCTCGTCGCCGCCGGCCCGCAGCAGCTGAGCCGCCCGGTCCGCCTCCTCGAGGGCGCGGCCGCGCCCGGCCCGGGGGTTGACCGCCAGGACGAACGTCCCCGGGGCCGTGCGCCGCTCAGTCACCGGCGTTCCTCGCGCTGCAGGCCGCGCACAGTCCGGTGATCTCGACGGTGTGGTCGACCTCGGTGAAACCGTGGGCGGCGGCGGTGCGTCCGGCCCACTCCTCGACCGTCGGGGCCTCGAGCTCGACCGCCGCACCGCAGCGGCGGCACACGAGGTGGTGGTGGTGGTGCTCCGCCTCGCAGCGGCGGTAGATCGCCTCGCCGTCGTCGCTGCGCAGGACGTCGAGCTCCCCGAGCTCGGACATCGACTGCAGGATCCGGTAGGTGGTGGCCAGGGACACCGACTCCCCGCGCTCGCGCAGCAGCGCGTGCAGGTCCTGCGTGGAGATGAAGTCGTCGAGCGCGGCCAGGGCCGCGCCGACGGCACGGCGCTGCCGGGTGTTGCGGACCTCGCCGCCCCCCGTGGTTCGCACGCTCACGCCTCGTCCTCCCTGTCGCCGTTCACGGGCCCGTCCGGCCCCGTCCCAGCTTAACAAGGCGGCACCGGTCACGTGCCCGCTCCCGCCCCGGGGCGCGGGCTACGCTGGGCGCATGGAGCTGATCAAGTACACCCACTCGTGCGTCCGGCTCGAGAAGGAGGGCGGTGTCCTGGTCGTCGACCCGGGGAACTTCTCCGGGCCGGAGGAGCTGGCCGAGGTCCTCGACGGTGCCGACGCCCTGCTGGTCACCCACGTGCACCCGGACCACCTGGACGCCGCGCCGGTCCAGGAGCACCTGAGGTCCCACCCGGAGCTCGAGGTGCACGCCCCGGCCTCCGTGGCGGCCGGTCTGCGGGAGTCCGTGGGGGACGGGCACCGGATCCACGACGTCGAGCCCGAGACCGTGCTCGAGATCTCCGGGTTCACCGTGCGCACCTTCGGCGGCCAGCACGCGCTGATCCACCCGCTGATCCGGACCGTCGACAACATCGGCTACCTGGTCGACGACACCGTCTACCACCCCGGGGACTCCCTGGTGGTCCCGCACGGACTGTCCGCGTCCGTGCTCCTGGCCCCCATCCACGCCCCGTGGAACAAGCTGGCCGAGGTCATCGACTTCGTGGTCGCCGTCCGCCCGGAGCGGGTCTTCCCGATCCACGACGCCCTGCTCTCGGCGAACGGCTTCGGCATCATCGAGAAGCAGCTGACCGCCTTCGCCGGCAAGTACGGCGCGGAGTACCGCCACCTCGGCACGCGCGAGCGCGTGCGGCTGGAACGCCGCCCGGTGCCCGCGGGCCACGACCACGCACCAGCACGGAAGGAGCACCTGTGAGCACGATCTTCACCAGGATCATCGAGGGGGAGATCCCCGGCCGCTTCGTGTGGCAGGACGAGCGCTGCGTCGCGTTCCTGTCCATCGCCCCGCTGTCCCAGGGCCACACGCTCGTGGTGCCGCGCGAGGAGGTCGACCACTGGATCGACCTGCCCGAGGACCTGGCGCTGCACCTCATGGCGGTCTGCCGCACGATCGGGCGGGCCGTCGACGCCGTGTGGCGTCCCGCGCGGGTCGGCCAGATGATCCAGGGTTTCGAGGTCCCGCACACCCACGTCCACGTGTGGCCTGCCCAGTCGGTCGCGCAGTTCCAGTTCGCCAACGCCGTCCACGACCCCGACCCCGCCTGGATGGACGAGGCCGCCGAGCTCCTCCGGGGCGCCCTGGCCGAGGCCGGGCACGGGGACCACGTCCCGCGCGCCTGACCGGCCCGCGGCTCAGCCGCGGGCGGAGGCGAGGGCGTCCTTGAGCGACTTGCGGATCCGCTTCTCCGAGACGGTCTGCGCCGTCCCCAGCTCCTGGGCGAACAGGGAGACCCGCAGCTCCTCGATCGACCACGACACCCGCCGCAGCTCCTCGGGGACGGGCGCCGAGGGCGGGAGGGCGTCCAGGGCGGCGTCGTAGTCGTCCTCGAGCTTCTGGACGGCGAGCATGTTCACGGTGTCGCGCTGCAGGTGGCCCGAGAGCTTCTCGAGCCGCACCTCCATGGCGCGCACGTACCGCGGCAGGTGCTGCAGCTGCTCCCAGCCGGTGGCCGCCACGAAGCCCGGGTGCACGAGGTGCTCGAGCTGGGCCTTGACGTCGTTGAGGGAGTTGACGGCCGCGAGCGACGACGAGCGCTTGAGCTGCCGGCGGATCCGGGCGGCGCCGGAGAGGACCTGCTCCACGACCGACGTCACCTGGAAGACCGTGTCGATGAGCTCCGCCCGCACGTGCTCGTGCACGGCGTCGAACTCGGCGCGGGTGAACGGGGGCTCGGGCGGGACGAGCTTGTCGATCGCGGCGACCGTGCAGTCGGCGATCAGCTCGGCCACGGAGCCGTGCGGGTTCTGCGTGAAGACCAGCTTCTCCTGGTTGTTGAGGTGCTCGAGCACGTAGCGCTCCGGGGAGGGCAGGCGCAGCAGCAGCAGCGTGATCACGCCCTGGCGCTGGGCCGCGAGCTGCTCGGCGGCCGAGGGGAGGACGCGCACGGCCACGGTCGTGTCCCGGTGGCCCGGCCGCTTCCCGGACGCGGCGGAGCGGGGGCGCTCGGGCACGAGCGCCGGCCAGCCGGTGATCCGCTGGCCCGCCACGGTCGTCTCCACGCTGCGGGGCAGGTCCTCCTCCGGCCACGCCGTGAGGCCCGAGCGCTCGAGGGACGCCGCGGGCTGCTCCGGGCGGGGCCGCCCGGCGGGGGCGGGCCGGCCGCTCCGGCCCGGCCGCCCCTCGGGCGCGGCGGGGGAGCCCGGTGCCGTGGGAGCCCCCGGGGCGGCCTCGGGCACCGCGCCGAGGGACTCGGCGAGCGCCGAGCGGATCTCCTCCCGCAGCTCGTTCCGGAGCAGCTCCAGGTCCTCGCCCTCGGCGAGCACCCGGTTGCGCCGGTCCCGCACCTGGAAGCGCATCCGAAGGTGCGCCGGGACCGCGTCCCAGTTCCAGGAGCCGGCCGGCACCACGTGCCCCTTGAGCCGGCGCAGCACGAGCTCGAGCGAGGGCTCGAGGGCGTCGACGGCCGGATCGAAATCGGCCTCGAGCGACCGGACCGCCTCGCGGGCGACGTCGGGGGCGGGCACGAAGTGGCGACGCACCGCCTTGGGCAGGGACTTGATGAGTGCGGTGACCAGCTCGGTGCGGAACCCGGGGATCTGCCACCGGAACTGCTCCGGGTCCAGCTGGTTGAGGAAGAGCACGGGCACGCGCACCGTGACGCCGTCGGCCCGGTCCGAGCCGGGGGCGAACTCGTAGGCGAGGTCGAGCACGAGCTCGCCGTCCCGGGTGCGCCGGACCCACTGGCGCGGGTAGCGGGACTCGTCGTAGTCGCGGGCCTCCTCGCTGATGAGGTCCTCGGGGTCGAGGTCGAGCAGGTGCTCGTCCTGCTGGCGGGCCTTCTTCCACCACGCGTCGAAGTGCCGTGCCGAGACCACGGAGTCCGGGACCCGGGCGTCGTAGAACGCGAACAGGGCCTCGTCGTCGACGCGCAGGTCCTTGCGGCGCAGCCTGTTCTCGAGCTCCTCCACCTCGGCCAGGCGCTTGCGGTTGCGGGCGAAGAACCGGTGGCGGGTCTGCCAGTCGCCCTCCACGAGGGCACGGCGGATGAACAGTTCCCGGGCCTCGGCGGGATCGACGCGCCAGAAGTTGATCCGGCGCTGCGCCACGAGCGGCACGCCGTAGAGGGTGACCTTCTCGTAGGCCATGACGGAGCCCTGGGCGCGGGACCAGTGCGGTTCGGAGACCTGCCGCTTGACCAGGTCCGGGGCCAGCTCCTCCGCCCACAGCGGGTCGATGGCCGCGTTGACGCGCGCCCACAGCCGGGAGGTCTCCACCAGCTCGGCGGACATGACCCAGTCGGGGGACTTCTTGAACAGGTTGGACCCGGGGAAGATCGCGAAGCGGGACCCGCGCGCCCCCTGGTACTCGCGCCGCCGCTCGTCCTTGAGGCCGATGTGGCTGAGCAGTCCCGCCAGGAGGGACTTGTGGATCTCCTGCTCCTTCCCGGAGGGGTCCACGTCCCGGCCCTTGCCCACACGGATGCCCACCTGCTGGCCCATCTGCCGCAGCTGCGCGTAGAGGTCCTGCCACTCGCGGATCCGCAGGAAGTTCAGGAACTCCTGCCGGCACTGCTTGCGGAACTGGGTGGAGGACAGCTCCTGCTGCTGCTCCTGGAGGTGGCGCCACAGCAGCAGCCAGCTCGTGAAGTCGGAGTTCTCGTCGAAGAACCGCTTGTGCTGCTCGTCCGCCTGGGGACGTTTCTCGAGGGGGCGCTCGCGCGGGTCCTGCACCGTGAGGGCGGCCGCGATGACCATGACCTCCCGGGCGCAGCCGCGCCGGTCGGCCTCCACGATCATCCGGCCCAGCCGGGGGTCCACCGGCAGCTGGGCCAGCTGCCGGCCCACCGGCGTCAGGGGCCCGCCGCCGTCGCGCCCCCGGCCCCCGTCCCGGCCGGCGCCGCGCGGGGGGGCCTCTCCGGGCTCGGCGAGGGCGCCCAGCTCACGCAGCAGGGCCACGCCGTCCTTCACCGCCCGTGACTCGGGGGGCTCCACGAACGGGAAGCGCTCGATGTCGCCCGGCTCCTTGACGACCCCCACCGAGGTCATCTGCAGGATCACGGCCGCCAGGGACGTGCGCAGGATCTCGGGATCGGTGAACTCCGGGCGGGAGAGGTAGTCCTCCTCGGAGTAGAGGCGGATGCAGATGCCGTCCGAGACGCGCCCGCAGCGGCCCGAGCGCTGGTTCGCGGAGGCCTGCGAGATCCGCTCGATGGGCAGGCGCTGGACCTTCGTGCGGGAGGAGTAGCGGGAGATCCGCGCCGTGCCCGGATCGACGACGTACTTGATCCCGGGCACGGTCAGGGAGGTCTCGGCGACGTTGGTGGCCAGCACGATCCGCCGCCGGCCCGACGGCGCGAACACCCGGTGCTGCTCCGCCATCGACAGCCGGCCGAAGAGCGGGAGGATCTCGGCGTCGGCCATGCGGGGGATCCGTTTGAGGGCGCCCTGGAGGGCCTCCTGGGCGTCCCGGATCTCGCGCTCACCGGCGAAGAACACCAGGATGTCCCCGGGCGGCTCCGCCGCGAGCTCCGCGACCGCCTCGCAGACCGCGTCGATCGGGTCGCGGTCCTCGTCCTCGAGCCCGTCGCCGGCGTCCTCGGCGTCCTGCCCGCCGTCCCCGGAGCGCGGCTGGGACAGGGGCCGCCACCGGACCTCGACCGGGTAGGTGCGGCCCGAGACCTCGATCACCGGGGCCGGCTCCGGCTCGCCGCCCGCCACCGGGGCGTGCGCGAAGTGCCGGGCGAAGCGCTCGGGGTCGATCGTGGCGGAGGTGATGACCACCTTGAGGTCGGGCCGCTGCGGCAGGATGTTCCGCAGATAGCCCAGGAGGAAGTCGATGTTCAGGGAGCGCTCGTGGGCCTCGTCGATGATGATGGCCGAGTACCGGCGCAGCAGCCGGTCGTGCTGGATCTCGGCGAGCAGGATGCCGTCGGTCATCAGCTTGACCCGGGAATCGGCGCCGACCTCGGAGGTGAAGCGCACCTGGTAGCCGACCGTGGCCCCGACCTTCTCGCCCAGCTCGGAGGCGATGCGCTCGGCCACGGAGCGTGCGGCGATCCGGCGGGGCTGGGTGTGGCCGATCAGCCCCCGCTCGCCGAGGCCCAGCTCGAGGCACATCTTCGGGATCTGTGTCGTCTTGCCCGAGCCCGTCTCGCCGGCGATCACCACCACCTGGTGTCCCGCGATCGCGCGCATGATGTCCTCGCGGCGCGCGGAGACCGGGAGGTGCTCGGGATAGGTGACGGTTCGGGGGCTGCTCGCGGATGCTGGCATGACTCCCCGATCCTACCGGGGGACGGGGCCGTCCCCGGAGCCCTCCCGGCGTGGACGATCGGCCTCCGGCGCCCCGCCGAGAGACCGTTCTGTCCTCGATGGTGATGCGCCTCTCATTTATCGACCGACCGGCAGGTAACATCCGGAGCACCACCCGTTCGAGAAAGGACCCACCACCATGAAGCGTCTTCTCCCCACGACGGCGGCCCTGGCCGCCTCCGCCCTCCTGCTCTCGGGCTGCGGCGGCTCCGGCACCGAGGGCGCCGAGGGCTCCGGGGGATCGGCGGGGACCGCGGAGGAGGCGACCGTCGGGATCAGCCAGTTCCTGGAGCACCCGTCGCTGGACGCCGCGCGCGAGGGCTTCCTCGCGGCGCTGGAGGAGGGCGGCTACACGGAGGGTGAGAACCTGACCGTCGACCTGCAGAACGCCTCGGGGGACCAGGCCACCTCCACCACCATCGCCTCCAACCTCGCCTCCTCCGACGCCGACCTGGTCCTGGCGATCGCCACGCCGTCGGCCCAGGGCGTGGTCCAGGCCGTCACCGACCGCCCGGTGCTGTTCACGGCCGTCACGGACCCGGTCGAGGCCGGTCTCGTGGACTCCCTGGAGAGCCCCGGCGGAAACGTCACGGGCACCACGGACATGAACCCGGTGGCCGAGCAGATCGCGCTGATCAAGCAGCTCGACCCGGAGGCCGGGTCCGTCGGGATCATCTACAGCTCCGGGGAGACCAACTCCCAGGTCCAGGTCGAGCTGGCCAAGGAGGCCGCCGCCGCGGAGGGCCTCGAGGTCGTCGAGAAGACCGTCACGAACACCTCGGAGGTCGCCCAGGCCGCGGAGTCCTTCGACACGGACGCGATCTACGTGCCCACGGACAACAAGGTCGTCGCCGGGCTCGAGGCCGTGATCTCCGCGGCCGAGACCAAGCAGATCCCGCTGATCGCCGGCGAGGGCGACTCCGTCGAGCGCGGCGCCCTCATCACCCAGGGCCTCGACTACGAGCAGCTCGGGCGCGAGACCGGTGAGATGGCCGTGCGCATCCTCGCGGAGGGCGCGGACCCCGCCTCCATGCCCGTGGAGTCGCAGAAGGACACGGAGCTGGTGATCAACCTGCAGGCCGCCGAGCGCATGGGCGTCGAGGTGCCGCAGGAGCTCCTGGACGCCGCGGACCGCGTCATCGAGTAGCCACGTCCGGACTCCGGCGGGGGCCGCAGAGGCCCCCGCCCCCGGAGGGGCCCGGCACCCGGTGACCCCGGGGACGAGCCCCTCCACCACCCGCCCGGACCGGGCCCGCCCGATCGGCGGCCCGTCCGGGACCCACCGACCAGAACGGATCCACCAGAAGTGATTGCAGGCATCGAACTCGGACTGCTCTACGCGGTCATGGCGCTGGGCGTCTACCTCACGTTCCGGGTGCTCGACTTCCCCGACCTGACGGTCGACCAGTCCTTCACCACGGGCGCCGCGACCACGGCCATGATCATCCTCGGCGGCGGCAGCCCGTGGCTCGCCACCGCCGCGGGCTTCGGAACCGGCGCGCTCGCGGGGCTCATCACGGGCCTGCTGCACACCAAGGCCCACATCAACGGCCTGCTCGCGGGCATCCTCACGATGACCGCCCTGTACTCCGTCAACCTGCGCGTGATGGACGGGCGGGCGAACCTGTCCCTGCTGCGGGAGGACACGATCTTCACCCCGCTGGCCGAGGCCGGCCTCCAGGGGACCTGGTTCGGGATCGCCCTCCTGCTGGCGGGGGTCGCGGTGGTCAAGGTCCTCCTCGACTGGTTCCTGTACACCGACGCCGGCCTCGCGATGCAGGCGACCGGCGACAACCCGGAGATGATCCGGTCCTTCGGCGTGAACACGGACCACCAGAAGATGCTGGGCCTGTGCCTGTCCAACGGGCTCGTCGGGCTGGCCGGCTCCCTCGTGGCGCAGTACCAGGGCTTCGCGGACATCGGCATGGGCATCGGCCTGATCGTCGTCGGGCTCGCGTCCGTCATCCTCGGCCAGGGCCTGTTCGGCTCGCGCACCGTCGTGCTCGCGACGCTCGCGGTGGTCCTCGGCTCCGTCGTCTACCGTCTCGTCATCACCGTGGCCCTGCAGGCCGGGCTCAACCCCTCGGACATGAAGCTGATCTCCGCGGTGCTCGTGGTCCTCGCGCTCGTGGTGCCCCAGCTGCAGTTCTTCCGGCGCCGGAGGGAACGGCACGCGGCGAGCGAGGCCGCGCGCCTCGTGGACGAGCTGACCGACACGCCCACGACCACGAAGGCAGGTGCCTGAGCCGTGCTGACCATCGACAACGTCCACAAGACCTTCTTCGCCGGGACCGTCAACGAGCGGCGCGCCCTCGCCGGGGTGTCGCTGACGCTGGCGGAGGGCGACTTCCTGACCGTCATCGGCTCCAACGGGGCCGGCAAGTCGACGATCCTCAACGCGATCTCCGGGTCCCTGATCCCCGACACCGGCACGGTGCGGGTCGACGACGCCGACGTCACCCGGCTGCCGGAGCACAAGCGGGCCCGCTACCTCTCCCGCGTGTTCCAGGACCCCATGAAGGGCTCCGCGCCGACCCTGACGGTCGAGCAGAACATGGCGATCGCCCTGCGGCGGGGCCGGGCCCGGGGGCTGGCGCAGGGGCTCACCGGCGCGCGCCGCCAGCTGTTCCGCGACAAGCTCGCCAGCCTCGAGCTGGGCCTGGAGAACCGGCTGGGCGCGAAGGTCGGGTTGCTCTCCGGCGGCCAGCGCCAGGCCCTGTCCCTGCTCATGGCGACCTTCTCGGAGCCCCGGATCCTGCTGCTCGACGAGCACACGGCGGCCCTCGACCCGCAGCGCGCCGACCTGGTCTCCCGTCTGACGGCGGACATCGTGGCCGAGCAGAGGCTCACCACGGTCATGGTCACGCACAACATGGAGCAGGCGCTGCGCCTGGGCAACCGGCTGATCATGATGCACGAGGGGCGGGTGCTCTTCGAGCTCGACGCCGATCGGAAGCGGTCGATGACCGTCACGGGGCTGCTCGACCAGTTCCGGCGGCTGCAGCCGGGGGCCGACAGGGACGCGTTCGACGACGCTACGCTGTTCGAGAGCGTCAAGACCGAGGAACGCCGCTGACCGCAGGCGCGGGACCGGGTGGGACGACGGGGCGGGACGGGCACGGCCCGCCCCGCCGTCCCGTCCCGGCGGCCGGTGACACGCCACCGGCGGGCACACCGACCGTGGCGGGCGAGGAGAGCAGAACCGTGAACGGGATCCCCGACCAGGCCCGCGAGCACCGCCGGCGCCGCGGCGCCCTGATGATGGCGGTGGGGATCGCGGCGCTGTTCGTCTCCACGTTCACGGTGCCGGAGGCCGTCATCCTCCTGGCCCGGTCCTCCGTGGACGGCGCCGCGCTGGGCACCCGGGGCGTGGTCGTCACCGCGGTGGGGACGGTGACGCTGATCACCGGCGGGGCCCTGGCGATCGCCGGGTTCAACTGGCGGCGCGCGGCGGGGGAGGGCCCGAACCCGGAAGACCTCCTGCTGGACGAGCAGTTCGGCGACGGCCCCGTGCGGCCCTACGGTCCGGAGCGCCGGCCGGGAGCACCGTTCGAGGACGAGGACGAGGACGAGGACGAGGACGAGGACGAGGACCGGGAGCGAGGCACGGACTGACGGTTCCGCCGGCGCGGAACGCCTCCGGGCGGGCCCGCCCGGGTACGACGAAGCCCCCGGATCCTGTGGATCCGGGGGCTTCGGGCGGTGCCCGCGGTAGGATTCGAACCTACGGCCTTCTGCTCCGGAGGCAGACGCTCTATCCCCTGAGCTACGCGGGCCTCTCACCGCCTCAGCGATGAACCTCGACGATACTAGCAGGTTTTCCGGGTGTGCTCGTCGACCCCCGGCACGGGGCCCGGGGAGCGCGCGGTTACACTGGTCCGGTGACTCCAGAACAACTTTCTCTCGCCGTATCCGCATGCCTGCAGGACGCCGTGGCCCGTGGCGAGCTCGCCCTCGCCGACGGTGCCCGGCTGCCGGAGGTGCGGATCGAGCGACCGAAGAACCGGGAGCACGGGGACTGGGCGACGAACATCGCCATGCAGCTGGCCAAGAAGGTCGGGCGTCCCCCGCGCGACGTCGCGGCGGTGGTCAAGGACCGGCTCGAGGACACCGCGGGCGTGGCGACCGTCGACGTGGCCGGGCCCGGGTTCCTCAACATCACCCTCGACGCCGCCGCCGCCGGCGGGATCGCGCGCACCGTCGTCGAGCAGGGGGCCGCCTTCGGCCGCACCACCGCGCTCGAGGGGACCCGCATCAACCTCGAGTTCGTCTCCGCGAACCCGACCGGCCCCGTCCACCTGGGCGGCACCCGCTGGGCCGCCGTCGGCGACTCCCTGGCCCGCGTGCTGGAGGCCCAGGGCGCCGAGGTGGTGCGCGAGTACTACTTCAACGACGCCGGGGCCCAGATCGACCGCTTCGCCCGCTCCCTGCTGGCCCGGGCCAAGGGCGAGCCCGCGCCCGAGGACGGCTACGGCGGGGACTACATCACCGAGATCGCGGACCGGATCGTCGCCGAGGACCCGGACGTGCTGGACTCCGGTGACCCCCAGGAGGCCTTCCGGGCGGCCGGCGTCGAGCTCATGTTCGCGGAGATCAAGTCCTCGCTGCACGAGTTCGGCGTGGACTTCGACGTCTACTTCCACGAGCAGTCGCTGTTCGACAACGGCGCGGTCGAGCAGCTGCTCGACCAGCTCAAGACCTCCGGTGCGCTCTACTTCGCCGAGGGGGCGTGGTGGCTGCGCTCGAGCGCCTACGGCGACGACAAGGACCGCGTGGTCGTCAAGTCGGACGGCCAGGCCGCCTACATCGCGGGCGACATCGCCTACTTCAAGGACAAGCGGGACCGCGGCGCGGAGCTGTGCATCTACATGCTCGGTGCCGACCACCACGGCTACGTGGCCCGCCTCAAGGCCGCCGCGGCCGCGCTGGGGGACGCCCCGGAGCGCGTCGAGGTGCTCATCGGCCAGATGGTCAACCTGGTGAAGGACGGCGTGCCCGTGCGGATGTCCAAGCGCGCCGGCAACGTCGTGACCATGGAGGACCTCGTCGAGGCCGTCGGGGTCGACGCCGCCCGGTACGCGCTGACCCGCTTCTCCGTCGACTCCAACATCGACGTCGACCTCGACCTGCTGACCCGCCGCTCCAACGAGAACCCCGTCTTCTACGTCCAGTACGCCCACGCCCGCACGTGCGCCGTCGGACGCAACGCCGAGGCCGCGGGGGTCACCCGCACGGACGCGCAGGGCGGGGCCGTGTTCGACGCCGGCCTGCTCGACCACCCCATGGAGGGGGAGCTGCTCGCCGCCCTCGGCCAGTACCCCTCGGTCCTCGCCCAGGCCGCCGAGTTCCGCGAGCCGCACCGCGTGGCCCGCCACCTCGAGGTGATCGCCGGGACCTACCACCGCTGGTACGACGTCTGCCGGGTGGCGCCGGTGGGCGACGACGAGGTCACCGACCTGCACCGGACCCGGCTGTGGCTCAACGACGCCGCGCGCCAGGTCCTGGCCAACGGCCTGGGCGTGCTGGGGGTCGGCGCCCCGGAGAGGATGTGACCGCATGAGCCGCACCGCACCCGCCTCGCCCCTGGCGCCGGAGTGGCTGGGGGTGCCCGAGGACCTCGACGCCCTCGACCCCCGGATCTGGCCCCCCGCGTTCCGCCGCGACGACCACGGCGTGCTCACCGTCGGCGGGATCCCCGTCCCGGAGCTCGCCGAGCGCTACGGCACGCCGTCCTACATCTACTCCGAGGACACCTTCCGGGCCCGCGCCCGGGAGTTCCGCACGGCCTTCACCGAGGCCTTCGCGCGGATCGGCGCCGAGGTCTCCGTCTACTACGCCGGGAAGTCCTTCCTCACCACCGAGGTCGTGCGCTGGGTCCGCGAGGAGGGCCTGAACGTGGACACCGCCTCCGGCGGGGAGCTGGCCGTGGCACTGCGCGGCGGCATGGAGCCGGAACGGATCGCGCTGCACGGCAACAACAAGTCGGCCGCCGAGATCACCCGCGCCCTCGACCACGGACTGGGCCGGATCGTGGTGGACTCCCTCGCGGAGATCGAGCTCGTCGCCCACCTGGCCCGCACCCTCGGCGTCGTCGCCCCGGTCATGGTCCGGGTGACCCCGGGCGTGCACGCGTCCACGCACGAGTTCATCGCGACCGCCCACGAGGACCAGAAGTTCGGCCTGTCCCTGGCCGTCCCCCAGGACGGCGGGGACAGCCCCGCGATGCAGGCCGTCGCCGCGTGCACGGTGGACCCGGATCTCGAGCTGCGCGGGATCCACTGCCACATCGGGTCCCAGATCTTCGACGCCGACGGCTTCGGGGTGGCGGCCGAGCGGGTGCTCGCGTTCATGGCCGGGGCCGGCGCCCGCCTCGGCACGGCCCTGCCGGAACTGGACCTCGGCGGCGGCTACGGCATCGCCTACACCGAGGCCGACACACCCCGGCCCGCCCGGGAGATCGCCGAAGCCCTGGCCGAACGGGTCGCCTCCGCCGCCGGGCGGCTGGGCATCGCCGTCCCGCACCTGTCCATCGAGCCCGGGCGCGCGATCTCGGGGCCCGCCGCGTGCACCCTGTACACGGTGGGCACCCTGAAGACCGTCGAGGTGGAGCCGGGGCTGCGGCGCCGGTACGTGTCCGTGGACGGCGGGATGAGCGACAACGCCCGTCCCGTGCTCTACGGCGCCGACTACACCGCGGTCCTCGCCGACCGCCGCGCCGGGGGCGGGCCCGTCCTCTCCCGCGTGGTCGGCAAGCACTGCGAGTCCGGTGACATCGTGGTCCGGGACGTGTACCTGCCCGAGGACCTCGCCCCCGGCGACGTCCTGGCGGTGCCCGCCACGGGCGCCTACTGCTGGGCCCTGTCCAGCAACTACAACTGGATCCCCCGACCCCCGGTCGTCGCCGTGCGCGCCGCCGGGGCACGCCCCGCCGCTCGCCTGATCGTGCGCGGGGAGACCGAAGAAGACCTGTTCGCCCGCGACCTGGGAGCCTGATGACCGACCCGACCCCTGAGACCACCCGCCCCGCCGCCGTGAAGGTGGCCCTGCTCGGCGCCGGCAACGTCGGCGCCGAGGTCGCCCGGATCCTGCTCGAGCACGGGGAGGACCTCGCCGCGCGCGTGGGGGCCCCGATCGAGCTCGCCGGCATCGCCGTGCGCGACCTCACGGCCCGGCGCACCGTCGACCTGCCCGAGCGCCTGCTCACGACGGACGCCGAGGCCCTCGTGGACGCGGCGGACGTGGTGATCGAGCTCACCGGCGGCATCGAGCCCGCCCGCAGCAGGATCCTGCGGGCCCTGCGCGCGGGCAAGCCCGTCATCTCCGGGAACAAGGCGCTCATCGCCCGCCACGGCCGCCAGCTGCAGGACGCCGCGGACGCCGCGGGGGTCACGCTGTCCTACGAGGCCGCCGTCGCCGGGGCCATCCCCATCGTGCGGCCCATGCACGACTCCCTGGCGGGGGACCGGGTCGACCGGGTGCTCGGCATCATGAACGGCACCACCAACTACATCCTCGACCAGATGGACACCACGGGCGCCGCGTTCGGCGACGCGCTCGCGGAGGCCCAGCACCTGGGCTACGCCGAGGCCGACCCCACGGCCGACGTCGAGGGCCACGACGCGGCGGCCAAGGCCGCCATCCTCGCGTCCCTGGCCTTCCACTCGACCTTCACCATCGACGACGTGTACTGCCGCGGCATCACCGGGGTCACCGCCGAGGACGTCACCGCCGCCCGCGACGCCGGCTACGTCATCAAGCTCCTGGCGATCTGCGAGCGGACCGCCGGCGGGGTGAACCTGCGGGTGGTCCCCACGATGATCCCCCGGGACCACCCGCTGGCCGGGGTCCACGGCGCCTACAACGCCGTCTTCGTCGAGGCGGCGAACGCAGGGTCCCTCATGTTCTACGGCGCCGGCGCCGGCGGGGCCCCCACGGCCTCGGCCGTGCTGGGCGACTTCGTCTCCGCGGCCCGCCGGCTCGTGCTCGGCGGCCCCGCCCAGGGGGCGGAGCCCCACGCCCAGCTGCCGGCCGTGCCGATGGACGACGTGCGCACGAGCTTCTCCATCACCCTGCTCGTCCAGGACCGGCTCGGCGTCCTGGCCCGGATCGCGCAGGTCTTCGCCGACCACGGCGTGTCCATCTACACGATGCAGCAGAAGGACCACCCCAGCGGCGCGCCGGACCTGGCCGAGATCCGGCTCGTGACCCACCGCGGTGCCAACAAGGACCTCGTGGCCACCGTCGACGAGCTGCGCGAGCTGCCCTTCGTCGAGGAGGTCACGGGCGTGATCCGCGTGGAGCACTCGGACTGACGTCACCGCGGCGGCCCCGCCGCACGACCATCCCCCCGCAGCACCCCGAGCAGGAAGAGAGCACATGGCACACGTCTGGCAGGGCGTCATCAACGAGTACCGCGACCGGCTGCCGGTCACGGAGTCCACCGAGGTCATCACGATGGGGGAGGGCGGCACCCCGCTCATCCGCGCCCGCGCCCTCTCGGAGCTGACCGGGAGCACCGTGTGGCTGAAGTTCGAGGGCATGAACCCGACCGGGTCGTTCAAGGACCGGGGCATGACCATGGCCATCACCAAGGCCAAGGAGGAGGGCGCCGAGGCCGTCGTGTGCGCCTCGACCGGCAACACCTCCGCGTCCGCCGCGGCCTACGCGAAGCAGGCCGGGCTGACCTGCGCGGTGCTCGTGCCCGAGGGGCGGATCGCGATGGGCAAGCTCTCCCAGGCCGTGGCGCACGGCGCGGACATCATCCAGGTGGACGGCAACTTCGACAACTGCCTCGAGGTGGCCCGGAAGCTCTCCGAGTCCTATCCCGTGTTCCTGGTCAACTCGGTGAACCCCTACCGCATCGAGGGACAGAAGACCGGGGCGTTCGAGGTCGTCGACACCCTCGGCGACGCCCCCGACTACCACGTGCTGCCCGTGGGCAACGCGGGCAACATCACCGCGTACTGGAAGGGCTACCAGGAGTACGCCCGCCCCTACACCTCGGAGACCGCCGGGGAGCTGCCCGCCGTCTCCACGAAGCTCCCGGTCATGTGGGGCTTCCAGGCCGAGGGCGCGGCCCCGCTCGTGCTCGGCCACCCCGTCACGGAGCCGGAGACCATCGCGACCGCCATCCGGATCGGCAACCCCGCCTCGTGGGACACCGCGATCGCCGCCCGCGACGAGTCCGGGGGGCTGATCGGGTCCGTCTCCGACGACGAGATCCTGGCCGCCCACCGGTGGCTCTCCGCCAAGGAGGGCGTGTTCGTGGAGCCCGGCTCGGCCGCCGGGGTGGCCGGGCTGCTCCGGAAGCACGCGGCGGGCGAGGCCCCCACCGGGGCCACGATCGTGGTCACCGTGACGGGGCACGGGCTCAAGGACCCGCAGTGGGCCGTGAAGGCCGCCGAGAAGGAGGACCCCTCGCTCGTGGAGCCCAAGCGCGTGCCGTTCGACGTGGTGGCCGTGGCCGCCGCGCTGGGTCTGGAGTAGGACCGCGTGATCGAGATCGGGCAACGGGTCGCCGTGAGCGTCCCCGGCTCCACGGGCAACGTGGGGCCGGGCTACGACAGCCTCGGCCTGGCACTGGGGCACTACGACGACCTCGCCGTGACCGTGACCGACGGGGGTCTGGAGTTCGAGCTCCACGGCGAGGGCTCCGGCACGGTGCCCCGCACCGCGGAGCACCTCGTGGTGCGCGCCATGCGCGCCACGCTGCGGGCGGCGGGGGTGGACCGGCTGCCCGGTCTGCGGCTCGAGGCGACCAACCGGATCCCGCACGGGCGGGGGATGGGCTCGAGCGCCTCCGCCGTGGTGGCCGGGGTGCTCGCCGCGAACGCGCTGCTCCCCGCGGACCGGGCCCTGGACGCCCGGCAGCTGCTGCAGGTGGCCGCCGCGATGGAGGGACACCCGGACAACGTGGCGCCGTCCCTCTACGGCGGGCTCGTGATCTCCTGGTCCGAGGACTCCGGCTACCGCAGCGCACCCGTGGCCGTCCACGAGGAGATCGTCCCGGTCGTCGCGATCCCCGACTACGAGGTCC
Organism: Kocuria rhizosphaerae; assembly: GCF_044462265.1. Lineage (NCBI taxonomy): Bacteria > Bacillati > Actinomycetota > Actinomycetes > Micrococcales > Micrococcaceae > Kocuria > Kocuria rhizosphaerae. The sequence continues at coordinate 42,845 of NZ_JBISWL010000109.1, read as the reverse complement.
CCACGCGACTGGCCCGGTCCCTGCTGCCGGCGAGCGTTCCGCACCACGACGCGTCGGTCAACGCCGGGCGCACGGCGCTGCTCGTGGAGGCCATGACCCGCAGCCCCGAGCTGCTGCTCCCCGCCACCGAGGACCGACTGCACCAGCCGTACCGCGCCTCGGCCATGGGCCCGAGCGCCCGGCTGATGGACGCCCTGCGGCGCCGAGGGCTGCCCGCGATGATCTCCGGCGCCGGGCCCACGGTGCTCGTGCTGGCCCACGGCGCGGACCGGGCCGCCGAGGCCGAGGCCTCCGTCGCGGAGCTCGTGGTGGACGACGACGGGGCCGCTCCGGTCTCGTGGCGTGTCCTCCGTCTGCGCGTCGACGGGCAGGGTGCTAAGCTGAAGAGGCACCCGCAGCAGATCCAGGGGTAGGAGACCGCGCCCGGCGCGGTGGGGACAGCGGGCATCATGAGGGGCCACGCCCCGGGCGGATGCCCCGGCACCCCGCCTCCGCCCCGATCTTCCGGTGATCCCCCGCCGGCACCGGTACCTTCGATGCCGACGGCGCACCGGCCCGCACTTCCACGGACCGGGGCGCACCACGATCTCCGGGTGACACCTTGTTCGCCCAGGCTGCCGCGCTTCGAAGCGCCCCTGCCGCCGGCGGCCCCTGCTCGAGGCCCGCCGGGAACCATCCACGGTCCTGGACTCTGAGATCCATGGACCCCCCACCGAGGGAGAAGGACACTTCGTGACCGAGACCACCGACCTTTCCACAGGTACGGAAGAGACCACCAGCGATCCCCGCAGCGCCGGCCTGTCGGCGCTCAAGCTCGCCCAGCTCCAGGCGCTCGCCTCGCAGCTCGGCATCACCGGCGCCCGCCGGATGCGCAAGAGCCTGCTGGTCGACGCGATCGCCGCCCACCAGCGAGGCGGTGCCGTGGCCGACCGGGACCGGGCGGTGGAGCAGAAGATCGCCGAGACCGTCGAGAAGACGGCGGACAGGACGGGCGAGAAGACCGCGGACCGCTCGGCGGAGCAGCCGGCCCCGGCCGCCGAGGAGAGCGACTCCGGGCAGCAGCCCGCCGAGGGCGGACGGCCGGCCCGGTCCACGGAGGACGGCCAGGCGCAGCGCCGCGGCCGCTCCCGCCGGGCCGAGGCGCCCGCGGAGCAGCAGGGCGCCGCCGAGTCCGCGCCCGCCGCGCGGACCACCTCCGCCGAGGAGCCCTCCGGCCAGGAGGGCGAGGGCGACCGCGGTCGCGGCCGTGGCCGACGCAATCGGGGTCGCGACGACGCCGCGCAGACCCAGCCGGCCGAGGACGAGCGCCCCTCGGCGGAGGAGCGCGATGACCGCGGCCGCAACCAGAACCGCGGGCAGGACAACAAGGGCCAGGGCGGCCGTGGCCAGGAGTCCAAGGGCCAGGGTGACCGCGGCCAGGACAACAAGGGCCAGGGTGATCGCGGCCAGGAGTCCAAGGGCCAGGGCGACCGCGGCCAGGAGTCCAAGGGCCAGGGTGACCGTGGCCAGGACAACAAGGGCCAGGGTGACCGCGGCCAGGACAACAAGGGCCAGGGCGACGGCCGCGGCAAGCGGGACAACCGCCCCGAGGGCGGCAAGGACCCCCGGAACCAGGACGGGGAGGGCGGCAGCCGCCGCAGCCGGCGCAACCGCAACCGCAACGACCGCGACCGGGACCGCACCGAGCGCAACGAACGGCGCAACCGCCGGGGGCGCACCAGCGGCCCCGAGGTGGACGACACGGAGTTCACCGAGGACGACGTCCTGCTGCCCGTCGCGGGCATCCTCGACGTGCTCGACAACTACGCGTTCGTGCGCACGTCCGGCTACCTGCCCGGACCGAACGACGTGTACGTCAGCCTCGCGCAGGTCAAGAAGCACAACCTGCGCAAGGGCGACGCCGTCGTCGGCGCCATCCGCGCCCCCCGCGACGGCGAGCAGCAGAACAGCTCCCGGCAGAAGTTCAACGCCCTGGTGCAGCTGACCACGGTCAACGGCCGGAAGACCGAGGAGAACCGGGACCGCGTCGACTTCGGCAAGCTGGTCCCGCTGTACCCGCAGGAGCGGCTGCGCCTGGAGACCGAGTCCAAGAAGATCGGGCCCCGCGTGGTCGACCTCGTGGCCCCCATCGGCAAGGGGCAGCGCGGGCTCATCGTCTCCCCGCCCAAGGCGGGCAAGACGCTGATGCTCCAGGCGATCGCCAACGCGATCACCACGAACAACCCCGAGGTCCACCTCATGATGGTGCTCGTCGACGAGCGCCCCGAGGAGGTCACGGACATGCAGCGCACCGTCAAGGGCGAGGTCATCGCCTCGACCTTCGACCGTCCGGCCGACGATCACACCACGGTCGCCGAGCTGGCCATCGAGCGGGCCAAGCGGCTCGTGGAGATGGGCATGGACGTGGTCGTGCTGCTGGACTCCATGACCCGTCTGGGCCGGGCGTACAACCTCTCCGCCCCGGCCTCCGGCCGGATCCTCTCGGGCGGCGTGGACTCGGCGGCGCTGTACCCCCCGAAGAAGTTCTTCGGCGCGGCCCGCAACATCGAGAACGGGGGCTCGCTCACGATCCTCGCGACCGCCCTGGTGGAGACCGGCTCCAAGATGGACGAGGTGATCTTCGAGGAGTTCAAGGGCACCGGCAACATGGAGCTGCGCCTGTCCCGGTCCCTGGCCGACAAGCGCATCTACCCGGCCGTGGACGTCAACTCCTCGGGCACCCGCCGCGAGGAGAACCTCCTGTCCCCGGACGAGATCAAGATCATGTGGAAGCTGCGCCGCGTCCTCTCCGGGCTCGACCAGCAGCAGGCGCTGGAGCTGCTCACGAACAAGCTGCGGGACACCCAGTCCAACACCGAGTTCCTGCTCCAGGTGCAGAAGACCACGCTGTCGGCCCGCGCCGAGAGCGACCGCTAGCACCCCGACGCCGCCGCGGCCCGCACCGGACCCCCGGTCCGGGCCGCGGCGGCGTCGTCGTGCCGGGCGCCGCCCGGCCCGGACCGCCGACCCCGCCCGACGAAGGAGCGTCCCATGCCGGACCCGATCCAGTCCCTGCTCGACGAGCACGCCGAGCTGCAGGAACAGCTGGCCGACCCCGCCGTGCACGCGGAGCAGGGCAGGGCCCGCAGGCTGGGACGCCGCTACGCCGAGCTCAACGGCATCGTCGAGGCCCACCGGCGCGTCCAGGGCCTCGAGGGCGACCTGGGCGCGGCGCGCGAGCTCGCCGTCGAGGAGCCCGAGTTCGCCGAGGAGCTCCCGGCGCTCGAGGAGCAGCTGGACGAGGCCCGTGAACGGCTGCGCCGGCTGCTGATCCCGCGCGACCCCGACGACGGGCGCAACGTGATCCTGGAGGTCAAGGCCGGCGAGGGCGGAGACGAGTCCGCGCTGTTCGCCGGGGACCTGCTGCGCATGTACCTCAAGTACGCCGAGTCCCGCGGCTGGAAGACCGAGTTCATCTCGGCGACCGAGTCCGACCTCGGCGGCTACAAGGACGTGCAGGTCGCGGTCAAGTCCTCCGCGACCGATCCGGCAGAGGGCGTCTGGGCGCGCCTGAAGTACGAGGGCGGGGTGCACCGCGTGCAACGGGTGCCGGTCACGGAGTCGCAGGGGCGCATCCACACCTCGGCCGCCGCGGTGCTCGTCTTCCCGGAGGTCGACGAGCCGGAGGAGGTCGAGATCAGCCAGAACGACCTGAAGATCGACGTCTACCGATCCTCGGGCCCCGGCGGGCAGTCCGTGAACACGACCGACTCCGCCGTGCGCATCACGCACCTGCCCACGGGGATCGTCGTGGCCATGCAGAACGAGAAGTCGCAGCTGCAGAACCGGGAGGCGGCCATGCGCGTGCTGCGCGCCCGCATCCTCGCGCACCAGCAGGAGCAGATCGACGCCGAGAACGCGGCGGCCCGCCGCTCCCAGGTCCGGACCATGGACCGCTCGGAGCGGATCCGCACCTACAACTTCCCCGAGAACCGGATCAACGACCACCGGACGGGGTACAAGGCCTACAACCTCGACCACGTGATGGCGGGCGAGCTCGAACCGGTGGTGCAGTCGGCCGTGGAGATGGACGAGCAGGCCCAGCTCGAGGCCCTGGGCCGGCAGGACGGCTGAGCGGGACCGTGGGGAACAGGTCGCTGGGCCAGGCGGTGCGCTGGGCGGAGCAGGTGCTCGCCGACGCGGGGATCGAGTCGGCGCGCACCGACGCGCTGCTGCTGGCGGGCCACCTCACGGGGCTGTCCCGGGGTGAGGTCGAGGCCCGGGCCATCATCGGGGGGGACGAGCCGGAGGGCTACGCCGAGCTCGTGGCCGAGCGTGCCCGCCGTGTGCCGCTGCAGCACCTCACCGGCGTGGCCCACTTCCGCTACCTCACCCTGGCGGTGGGCCCCGGCGTGTTCGTGCCCCGTCCCGAGACGGAGACGGTGGTGCAGACCGTGGTCGACGAGCTGCGCGAACAGCTGGCCGCGGGGGTGCACCGGCCACGTGTCGTCGACCTGGGCACCGGATCGGGGGCCATCGCGGCGTCGGTGGCCCACGAGGTGCCCCAGGCGCGCGTGCACGCGGTCGAGCTCTCGGAGTCCGCCCACGCCTGGGCCGCGGAGAACCTGCGCGGCACGCGCACCGAACTGGTGCGGGGCGACCTGCGCACCGCGTTCCCCGAGCTGGAGGGTCGCTGCGACGTGGTGGTCTCGAACCCTCCCTACGTCCCCGCGGACGCGGTGCCCCGGGACCCCGAGGCCCGCGAGCACGACCCGGGCGTTGCCCTGTACGGGGGCGGGGAGGACGGGCTCGAACTGCCCCGGGCCGCCCTCGCCTCGGCGGTGCGACTGCTGCGTCCCGGTGGGTTCTTCGTCATGGAGCACGCCGAGGTCCAGGCGCCGGCCGTCGCCCGCGCGTTCCGGGCCGCGGGCCTCGTCGCGGTCGTGGGCCACCGGGACCTCACCGGCCGGGACCGCGCGACGGCGGGGCGGCTGCCCGGCGGCGCGCCCGGCGCCGTGGACGGGACGCACCGAGGAGATGGGAGAATGACGCCGTGAGCCACACCGTCTACGACTGCAGCAGCATCGCCCAGCGGACCGCGGGGCTCAAGCACGCCGGCCGCGCCCTCGCGGCCGACGGGTGCGTGGTGCTGCCCACCGACACCGTCTACGGCATCGGCGCCAACGCGTTCTCCGGCCGTGGCGTCGCGACGCTCCTGGCGGCGAAGGGCCGCTCACGGGCGATGCCGCCGCCCGTGCTGATCGCCCACAGCGGGGTCCTCGACGGCCTGGCCGACGAGGTCTCCGACGACGCCCGCGCGCTCGCCCGCGCGTTCTGGCCGGGTGGGCTGACGCTGATCCTCCACGCCCACCCCTCGCTGGGCTGGGACCTCGGCGAGACCCACGGGACCGTGGCCCTGCGCGTGCCCGACGACGAGCTCGCCCAGGCCCTGCTCATCGAGACCGGGCCGCTGGCCGTGTCCTCGGCCAACCGCACGGGCCGGCCCGCCGCGGCGAGCGTGGCCGAGGCCGTGGAGATGCTGGGGGACGCCGTGGAGGTGTACCTCGACGACGGGCCCCGCCCCGCGGGGAGCACCGGCCGGGGGCCCGCGGCCTCCACGATCGTCGACTGCACCGGGGAGACCCCCGTGCTGGTCCGGCACGGGGCCGTGGCCCTGTCCCGGCTCCGGGAGGTCGTCGCCTCCGTGGTGCCGGCCGACGGGGACGAGGAGACGGACGCGGCGGCCGGGCCCGTGCCCTCGGGCTCGCACGCCGTGAGCGAGATTGACCCGGAGGCGGCCCCGCACGGGGCGGGGACCGGCGACCCGGGGGCCGCGCCGGCGGCCGCCGGACCGCCCGCCGCGCCGGGCCCCGCACGGGCCGCCGAGGCCCAGGGCGTCGCGGCCGCACTCGTGGCCCGCGCCGGGACCGCCCGGCCCGCCGTGGACCAGGACCGCACGCGCGTGCCGCACCGGGGCGCGCCCGGAGAGCAGCGGCCCCTGTCCGTGGACGAGGCCGCCCGTCTCGTGGCCCGCGGGCGCGGCGGCGCCTGACGCGCCGGGGCGCGGCCCGGTTGTGGACCGGCCGGTCAACCGCCCGCGGGAGACCGGCCGGAGCACCGTGTCTCCTCGGGCTCCGTGAGCGCCCCGAGGGGCTCAGCCGCGCCCGGCCGCCAGGTGGGCCTGACGCAGCACCTCGCTGATCCGCGGCTCGGGCACCGCGTCGTGCTCCTCGGCCCAGCCGCGGACCTGGCGCTGGCCGAACCACGTGACCTCGAGCCGGCGGAACAGCCCGTGCCAGCGGTGGCCGGCCAGTGCGGAGAGGGCGAAGCCGGTGTCCACCACGAGCCGGCACAGCGGCCCCGGCAGGTGGTGCGGCTCCCGCCGCCCCGCGTCCCGCAGGATCGAGGCGGTGGTGGCGCCCTCCCACGGCTGCAGCACGACCGGCGGCAACGGCTCGGGGTGCCGGCCGAGGCGGGAGACGAACTCGGCCAGGGCGTGCACGGACGTGACCGGGGTGTGGGCGGTGCCGTCCCCGGCCACGGAGCTCAGGGGGGAGGACGCGAAGCGGGCCAGGCGTGCGGTGGTCCGCCGGCCCGAGCCCTGGACGGAGGTGCCCCGCAGGACGGTCAGCGCCGGCACGCGCTGCTCGTCCGTCCAGTCGCGGCGCAGCTTCAGCAGGGCGCTCTCGCCGAGCGCCTTGGAGAAGGAGTAGGGGGAGAAGGGCCGGACCGTGGGCGTCTCGTCCAGGACGTCGACGTCCCCCTGGACGGCCGCGGAGCTGATGTGCACGACGCGCCGCACGCTCGTGCGCCGCGCGGCCAGGGCGACGAGCACCGGCAGCAGGGCGTTGGCCCCGATCAGCGACTCCTCGTGGGTCTGGTCCGGCGCCGCGAGCCCGGCGGCGTTGACGACCACGTGCGCGCCGGCGAAGGACTCGGCGAGGTAGTCGATCACGGACTCGAGCCGGCCGGCCTGCTGGAGCAGGTGGTGGACCGTGTGCGCCCCGGACGCCAGCCGCGGCGCGGAGACGGGAACCACCGTCTGCCCGTCCGCCTGGAGCCGGGCCACGGTCGCGGACCCCACGAATCCGGTCGCTCCCAGGACGGCCCACGTCGTCGATGTCACGGTGCTTCCTCTCTGCCGGGCTGTGCCGGTCGTCGTCCTCCGGACCGGGATCGTTGCGCTCATCGTACAGACCCGCCCCCGGCCGGGCCCGGGCGACGCGGCCCGGCCGGGGGCGGGCCCCTTGCTAGACTCGGCACGGCCCCGCGCCCGCCCCGGCGGCGCACCGGCCGCCCACCCCGACCGACCCGGAGGAGCCGCATGCCGTCCGACCCCACGCCCACGGTGGCGGTGGCCTGCGTGACCCAGGACCGGCACGAGGACGTCCTGACGCTGGTCTCCGCCCTGCGGGCGCAGACCGTGCCGGTGGCCTCGCTGTGCCTGGTCGACGCCGGCCGGGAGCCGCTGCCGCGGCAGCGGCTCGAGGAAGCGATCGGCGGCGCCTTCGCGCTCGAGTACGTCCGGTCGCTCGCGAACCTGGGCGGGGCGGGGGGCTTCTCCCTGGCCATCCTCACCGCCCTGGCGACCGGGGCGGGGCGCGTCTGGCTCATGGACGACGACGCGCACCCCGAGCACGCCGACTGCCTCGAGGTGCTCCTGGAGGAGGCGGCACGGCGGGAGCTCTCGGTGGTCTCTCCCCTCATCGTGGCCCCGCAGGACCACTCCGCGCTGGCCTTCTCGTACCGCCTCGACGGGCGGATCACGCACTCCCGGGCCGCACTGGAGCCCCTCGGCTTCCTGCCCGGACACGCCGCGTTCTTCAACGGCGCCCTCGTGGCCGAGGACGTGTTCTTCCGCGTCGGGCTGCCCGACCTCAAGCTGTTCCTGCGCGGGGACGAGGTGGACTTCCTCGTCCGGCTGCGCCGCTCCGGGCTGCCCTTCGGCACGACCACGCGGGCGGCCGTGGCGCACCCGCCGGGCTGGGGCGAGGAGCACGAGGTGATCCCCGGCCGGCTCAAGGTCGTGGTGCCCGAGACAGAGTTCAAGCGCGCGCACTTCTTCCGCAACCGGGGCTGGACCACGTGGCACTACAAGCGGGTCGTCCAGCTCGGGGCCGACCTCGTGGGCTACCCCCTCTACTACCTGCGCCGGCGGGACCCCCGGGGGCTCGCGCAGTGGGCGGGCCGCTACGTGGGCGGGATGCGCGGGCGCGGCTTCGGCGGCCCGCGGTGAGACCATGACGCCGTCCTCCTCCGGCCCCGGGACGCCCCTCCCGTTCTCCGTGCTCATGCCCGTCTACCGGGCCGACACGGTGGGGCGGGTGCGCCGCGCGGCCGAGTCCAGCACGGTCGACCAGCAGCGCCGCCCGGCCGAGCTCGTGATCGTGCGCGACGGACCCGTCCCCGAGGAGCTGGAGGAGGAGCTGGGCCGCTTGGCGCGGGAGCTTCCCGTGCCGGTCGTGCGCGTGGACCTCGAGCGCAACGCGGGGCTCACCGCCGCGCTCAACGCCGGCCTCGCCCGGTGCACGCACGACGTCGTGGCCCGCGCCGACGCCGACGACGTCTCCTACCCCCGGCGCTTCGCGGTGCAGCTGCCGGTCGTCGAGGCGGGCGCCGACCTGGTCGGCGCGTCGATGCACGAGATCGGCGACGACGAGCACCGCCCGCTGGCCCTGCGCCGGGCACCGGTGGGGGAGCGGGACATCCTGGCCGTCTCCCGGCGGCGCAACCCCGTGAGCCACCCCACCGTCGTGTTCCGGCGTCCGGCCGTGCTGGCCGTGGGCGGCTACGAGGACGTGCCCCTGGCGGAGGACTACTGGCTGTGGGTGCGGATGCTGCACGCGGGCGCCGACGTCCGCAACGTCGCCGAGCCCCTGGTGGGCTACCGGGTCTCCGCGGGCTCCTACGAACGCCGCGGCGGATGGCGGGTGTTCCGCGCCGAGCTCGCCCTGCAGGCCAGGCTGCGCGGGATCGGCCACGTGGGGTTCCTACAATGGGTGGGCAACGTGGTGGTGCGCGGAGGCTACCGCTTCGTCCCCACCCGGGTCCGGGAGCACGCGTACCGGGCCATGGTCGGCGCACCCCGGCGCTGACCGTCCGGCCCCCGCACCCGCCCCCCCCGGCACCGACCACGAGAGGAACGACCCGATGAGTGGTGAGCTCCAGCGCTCCACCGGCCGCACGGCGGTGCCCCGGGGCGCGGCCCCCCGCGGCGGCGGGCCGGAGAAGCCCGTGGCCTGGCTGTGGATCCAGATGCTGCTGGACTCCGCGGCCTGGGCGGTGGCCCTCCTGCTGGCGCTGGTGCTCCGCTACGAGATGGCCCTGCAGTTCATCAGCGTCCCCGGGCTGCTGCTCGTGTCCGCGGTGGCCGTGGCCGCCCAGCTCGTCGTCGGCTTCTCCTTCGCCCTCTACAAGGGGCGGTACTCCTTCGGCAGCTTCGACGAGGCCAAGCTGCTCGTGGTGGTGACGCTCATCGTCACGGCCGTGATCCAGGTGCTGCTCCTCGTGCTGGGCACCAGCATCGGCATCCCGCGCTCGACCGCCCTGATCGCCTTCCCCTTCGCGTGCCTGTTCATGGCGGCCTTCCGCTACCTCAAGCGGATGTACCAGGAGGCCTCCGCCCGGCCCGGCGCCTCCGCCCAGCACGTGGTGATCTACGGGGCCGGCTATCTCGGGACGTTCCTCGTCCACCGGATGATGCAGGACCCGAACTCGCAGTTCCTGCCCGTGGCGCTGATCGACGACGACCCCGCGAAGAAGCACCGACGGATCTCCTCCGTGCCCGTCCTCGGGACCCTCCACGACCTCCACGACGTCATGGCCCGCACGCGCGCGTCCGTGCTGATCGTCGCGGTCTCCGACCCCGAGCCCCGGCTGATGCACCGGGTCGCCGACGCCGTGGCGGGCACGGGGATCCGCGTCATGACCATGCCCCCGATCGGCGAGGTGCTCACCGCCAAGCACAAGTCCGTGGACTTCCGGGACATCAGCATGGAGGACCTCATCGGCCGGCGGCCGGTGGACATCGACGTCGACGAGATCGCGGGCTACGTGAAGGGCCGGCGCGTGCTGGTGACCGGTGCCGGCGGCTCGATCGGCTCGGAGCTGTGCCGCCAGCTCGTGTGCTTCGAACCGGCGGAGCTGATCATGGTGGACCGTGACGAGTCCGCGCTGCAGGCCACGCAGATCTCGATCACCGGGCGCGGGCTGCTGGACGGCCGCGACACCGTCCTGGCCGACATCCGGGACCCGGAGTCCGTCGGGGCGATCTTCCGGGACCGACGCCCCCAGGTGGTCTTCCACGCGGCCGCCCTCAAGCACGTGTCGCTGCTCGAGCAGTACCCGGACGAGGCGTGGAAGACGAACGTCCTGGGCACGCTCAACGTCCTGCAGGCCGCCCAGGCGGTCGACGTCGAGGTGTTCGTGAACATCTCCACGGACAAGGCCGCCAACCCCACCACCGCACTCGGTCACTCCAAGCGCGTCGCGGAGAAGCTTACCGCGTGGACGGCCGACCGGACGGGACGCCGCTACGTGTCCGTGCGCTTCGGCAACGTCTTCGGCTCCCGGGGGTCCATGCTCCCGCTGTTCACGGAGCAGATCCGCCAGGGCGGACCCATCACGGTGACCCACCCGGAGGCCACCCGGTACTTCATGACGATCCCCGAGGCCTGCCAGCTGGTCATCCAGGCCGGGGCCATCGCCCGCGGCGGAGAGGTCCTCATCCTGGACATGGGCGAGCCCGTGCGGATCATGGACATCGCCGAGCGGCTGCGGGTGATGAGCGGACGCGAGGACGTCGAGATCGAGATCACGGGCCTGCGGCCGGGGGAGAAGCTGCACGAGGACCTCATCGGCCTCGGCGAGACGGACGAACGTCCCTTCCACCCCAAGATCTCCCACGCGCGCGCCGAACGGCTCGACCCGCAGCAGCTGGACCGGCACACCTGGAAGGTGCGCGGCGGCATGGTCTACACGGGAAGGATCCCGGTCGTCCAGGCCTCCACGCAGCCCCCGCCCACCTCGGTGCAGCAGCCCCGCAGCTCCTCGGGGCGGGCGTCGTGAGCGCCGTGGTGCCCCGGCTGCCGGCCCCGGGTCCGGCCGGGCTGGAGCTCACGGACCCGGGCGCCGCCCCCGGTCCCGAGGAGCTGCGCCGGCTCGCAGAGCTCGCCCTGACCGTCGGGCTCCCCGCGCTCGTCCTGAGCCTGGTGCTGCCCCTGGTGGTCAAGCCCCTGCTGGCCCGCTGGGGGGTCGTGGACGTCCCCACGGAACGCTCCTCGCACCAGCGCACGGTCATCCGCGGCATGGGACTGGCCGTGGCCGCCGCCGTGCTCCTGGCCGACGGGCTGGCCCTGGCCACCGGGGCGATCGAGGTGGACCGTTCGGTGGCGCTCGTGGTCCTGGCCGTGGCCGGGCTGTGCGCGGGGCTGGGGTGGGCCGAGGACTACCGCGGCGTCTCCGTGCGGATCCGCCTGGCCGTCCAGCTGGCGATCGGGCTGGCGGCCACGTCGGTGCTCGTCACCGTCCTGGGCACCTCCGCGTGGTGGCTGCCCGTGGGCACCCTCGCCGTCGCGGCCTACGTCAACATGGCCAACTTCATGGACGGGATCAACGGGATCTCGGGCCTGCACGGACTCGCAGCCGGCCTGCTCTACGCCTGGGCGGGAGCCTCGAACGACCTCCCGTGGATGGTCGCCGCGGGCCTGGCCGTGGCGGGCGGCTTCGCGGGCTTCCTGCCCTGGAACCTCGGCCGCGGCACCGTCTTCCTCGGGGACGTCGGCTCCTACCTGCTGGGCGGGTCCCTCGCGGGCATCGCCGTCGCCGCGTTCCTCTCCGGCGTCTACGTGGAGTACCTGCTGCCGCCGCTGGCCGTCTACGTGGCCGACACCTCGGTGACCCTGCTGCGCCGGATCCGGGCGGGGGAGGCGTGGTACCGGCCGCACCGCCAGCACGTCTACCAGCGACTCACCGACGCGGGGCTGAGCCACCTCGGCTCGGCGCTCGTCGTCACCGCCGCGACCGTGCTGGTCAGCGTGGTCTCGGTCGCCGGGCTGCGCGCCGGTCCGGCCGCCACGGCCGCCGCCGGGGTCTTCGCGGTCGCGGTCCTGGCGCTCTACGTCGCCCTCCCGGCGCTGCTCGTCCGCCGTGCGGGCGTCCGCGGCCGGGAGGAGTCGCGCCGGTGAGCCCCGCGGCCGGCGCCCTGCTCAGCGCGGCGGTGGGAGCAGGGCTCGTGGGGGTGGTCCTGGGGATCAGCCTGCTCGTGGTCCGGGCCGTGACACCCGTCTCGCCCACGGCCGTGGCACCCGCCCTCGCCGTGACCTACCTGGTCAAGGCCTTTGTGCTGGGCTGGATCCTGCTCAACGTGCCGAGACCCCCGTGGCTCGAGCAGTGGTGGCTCGCCGGCGCGGTGCTGCTGAGCCTCGCCGGTTGGCTCACGGCCCAGGCCGTGTGGACGGCCCGGGCGAGCCGTGCCGCCGCGGCGGAGCCGGCCGGCCGGCAGGCCCGCGCAGCGCGTCACGAGACGGACGTGCCGGGCGACGCACCGGCGCCCGGCACCGGGCCGCACCAGGAGGACGGTCCGGGCGGCGGACCGGGGGAGGGGACACCACCATGAGCGCGCACGACGACGACAGGCCGCACGACGACAGGCCGCGCGACGACCGACCGGACGACGGCCGGCCGGCCCCCGGCGAGGACGGGCCGCGCGGGAACGGCGTGGCCGGGCGGGCCTCCAGAGGGCCGTCCCGGGGCTCCCGGCTGCGCACGGCGGGGGAGCTGGTCGAGGCCGGAGGATGGGCCGGAGGCCTCGCGACACTCCTCTACGTGGTGATCGGGATGGGGTTCTGGAGTTTGGTAGGGTGGGGTGCGGATCGCCTGCTGGGAACCCAGTGGATCGTGGTCCTGGGCGCGTGCATCGGCGCCGCCTCCGGGATCTACATCGTGTACCTCCACCTGCAGGACGGGCTCACCCGCGGCTCGTCCTCGGACGGACAGGACCCGGACGACACGCATCCGTCTGGACCGGACTCGGCGCCTCGACCGTGATTCTCGGCCAGGACACTGCAGAAAGGACCCGCATTGACCGCCGCCCTGAGGCTCCCTGCTGCCGGAGGCTTCCAAGCTCCGACCGTCGAGGACATGCATCTCCCCCCGCTCCTGGAGCTCGGTTCCTTCGCCCTCGGCAAGCAGATGCTTCTCGTGGCCCTCTCGGTGGTCCTGGTGGCCGGGTTCTTCATGTGGGCCGTGCGCCGGCAGGCCCTGGTCCCGTCCAAGGGGCAGTACCTGGGAGAGGTCGGCTACGGCTTCGTCCGCAACCACCTGGGCCGTGACATCATCGGCGAGCACGACTTCCGCCCCTACATCCCCCTGCTGTTCACCTTCTTCTTCTTCATCCTGGTGAACAACTTCTTCGGCTCCGTCCCGCTCCTGCAGCTGCCGAGCATCTCGCACCCCGGCGCCGCCTACGTGCTGGCCGGGATCGCCTACGTCACGTGGGTCGTGATGGGCATCAAGCGCCACGGCTTCGGCCACTTCATGGGCAAGATGACCATGCCGCCGGACGTGCCGAAGATCCTCTACGTCCTGCTCATCCCCATCGAGTTCCTCTCGAACCTCGTGATCCGCCCCGTCACGCACGCCCTGCGTGTGTTCGCGACCATGTTCGCCGGACACATCGCCATCATGGTGGCCGCGTCGATGACCGCGTTCCTGATCACCGAGATGGGCGGGCTGGGTGCCGCGACCTCCGTGCTCTCCGTGGTCCTGGGGCTGTTCATCTACTTCCTGGAGGTCCTGATCCAGGTCCTGCAGGCCTACATCTTCACCCTCCTCTTCGCCGTGTACGTCCAGGGCGCCCTCCAGGAGGGGCACTGACCCGGTGAGGACCCGGTCCGGCGCCGTCCGGACCCGACCGACCACCCCCAAGCTGTCCAGAGCCGATCACGGCTACGACGCCCGTCCCCCGGGCACCTAGAAAGGAAACATCCACAATGGAAGGTTCGCTCAGCGTTATCGGTTACGGTCTGGCCGCCATCGGCGGTGGCATCGGCGTGGGCCTGATCTTCGCCGCGTACATGCAGGCCGTGGCCCGCCAGCCCGAGGCCCAGCGCGTGATCCAGCCGATCCTGTTCATGGGCTTCGCCGTGGTCGAGGCGCTGGCCATCCTGGGCTTCGTGCTCGCACTGCTCTGACCGACCCGAGCGCCCGGAAAAATTCCTCACTAAAGAACAGGAATCGCACGTATGAACACCGTAATACTGGCAGCTGAAGAGGGGGCCAGCCCCCTCATCCCGGACGTCTGGGAGATGCTGATCACCGGTCTCGGGTTCCTGATCCTCCTCTTCATCGCCATCAAGTTCATCGTGCCGGCGTTCGAGCGGGTCTACAGCGAGCGCACCGAGGCCATCGAGGGGGGTCTGGCGAAGGCCCAGGCCGCCCAGGCCGAGGCGGACGCCGCCCGGGACGAGTACAACCAGCAGCTCGAGAGCGCCCGCCTGGAGGCTCAGAAGATCCGCGAGGAGGCCCGCGTCGAGGGCGAGAAGATCCTGGCGGACTTCAAGGACCGGGCGAACGCTGAGTCGGCACGCATCACCGAGAACGCCCACCGGGCGATCGAGGCGGAGCGCGCGGCGGCCGTGGTCTCCCTCCGGACCGAGGTCGGCACCCTGGCCACCACCCTCGCGGCGAAGATCGTGGGCGAGTCGCTCGACGACGACGCCCGCGCCAACCGGGTCGTCGACAGGTTCCTCGCGGACCTCGACGACGAGCAGCGGCGCAGCGCAGGTGCGGCTCGATAATGGCCGGCGCATCGCAGGAAACCCGTCATCAGGTCACCGGACTCGTCGAGCGGTGGGCCGGTTCCGCCGGCCCCTCGCTCGCGCGTGAGCTCTTCGGCGTGCTGGCCGTCCTCGACGAGAACGGCGCGCTGCGCCGGGCGCTCATCGACCCCTCCTACGACGGGTCGCACCGGGCGCAGGCCGTCCGCCGGATCTTCGCCGGCAAGGTGTCCGACAGCGCCGTGGAGATCGTCGCGGCCCTGGTGGAGCGCCGCTGGAGCGACGACCGGGAGTTCTCGGACGCCCTCGAGGCCGCCGGCGTGCTCGTCGCGGCCGCCTCCGCCGAGAACCGTGGCGGTCTGGCGGCCCTCGACGAGGTCGTCGACCGGCTGATCGCGTTCAAGGGCGTGCTGGACGGCTCCCACGAGCTGCAGCGAGCCATGGGCGACCCGCGGGCGGACGTCGACGCGAAGACCCGCCTGGCACGGCGGCTCGCTCCCGAGGCCTCGGAGGAGGCGCTGCTGCTCATCGAGCAGGCGGTCCTCTCGCCCCGGGGGGCCCTGGTGGGCCGCCTCGTCGAGCGTTTCGCGGAGGAGGTCGCCGCCCGCCGGCAGCAGTGGATCGCGCACGTCACCACCTCCCGGCCGCTGGGCGAGGACCAGGTCCGGCGTCTGCAGGACCAGCTGAACACGCTGTACGGCAAGGAACTGAAGCTTGCGGTGGAGGTCGATCCGGCGCTGCTGGGTGGGCTCAGGGTGCAGATCGGCGAGGAGGTCATCGACGGTTCCGTCGCGACCCGTCTCGACGAGCTCCGCCAGCGGATCAGCGCCTGACCCGACCCGGGGTCCGGCAGGACCCCCCGCGGCGCCGTCCCGGGCGCGCTCCGGCCGGACCGCACGGCCGGCGGCCACCGGGAGGGTCCGCCCCAGAATGGACGCACGGTCACCGCCGACGCAGTGATCACGAACTAGGAGAGCAGGGACAGACGATGTCCGAAGTCACCATCAATGCCGACGAGGTCCGCAGCGCGCTCAGCGAGTTCGCCGCGTCCTACGAGCCCGGCACCGCAGAACGAGTCGAGGTCGGTCGGGTCAGCAGCGCCGCCGACGGCATCGCCCGGGTCGAGGGACTGCCCTCGGTCATGGCCAACGAGCTGCTGCGCTTCGAGAACGGCGTCCTCGGCCTGGCGCAGAACCTGGACACCCGCGACATCGGCGTCGTCATCCTCGGCGAGTTCCGCGGCATCGAGGAGGGCCAGGAGGTGCACCGCACCGGGGAGGTCCTCTCCGTGCCCGTGGGCGACGCCTACCTCGGCCGTGTGGTCGACCCGCTGGGACAGCCCCTGGACGACCTCGGCCCCATCGAGGCGGAGGGCCGGCGCGCCCTCGAGCTGCAGGCGCCGGGCGTGACCATGCGCAAGTCCGTCCACGAGCCGCTGCAGACCGGCATCAAGGCCATCGACGCCATGATCCCGATCGGGCGCGGTCAGCGTCAGCTGATCATCGGCGACCGCCAGACCGGCAAGTCCGCGATCGCGCTGGACGCGATCCTCAACCAGCGGGCCAACTGGGAGTCCGGCGACGTCGACAAGCAGGTCCGCTGCGTCTACGTGGCGATCGGCCAGAAGGCCTCGACCATCGCCGGCGTGCGCCAGACCCTCGAGGACAACGGCGCGCTCGAGTACACCACCATCGTGGCGGCGCCCGCCTCCGACCCCGCGGGCATCAAGTACCTGGCCCCCTACGCGGGCTCGGCCATCGGCCAGCACTGGATGTACGGCGGCAAGCACGTCCTGATCGTCTTCGACGACCTGTCCAAGCAGGCCGAGGCGTACCGCGCCGTGTCCCTGCTGCTGCGCCGCCCGCCGGGGCGCGAGGCCTACCCGGGCGACGTGTTCTACCTGCACTCCCGCCTCCTGGAGCGCTGCGCCAAGCTCTCCGACGAGCTGGGCGCTGGCTCCATGACGGGCCTGCCGCTGGTCGAGACGAAGGCGAACGACGTGTCGGCGTTCATCCCGACCAACGTCATCTCGATCACCGACGGTCAGATCTTCCTGCAGTCGGACCTCTTCAACGCCAACCAGCGTCCGGCCGTCGACGTCGGCGTCTCCGTGTCCCGCGTGGGCGGTGCGGCGCAGATCAAGGCCATGAAGAAGGTCTCCGGCACGCTCAAGCTCGAGCTGGCCTCCTACCGGGCCATGGAGGCGTTCGCGATGTTCGCCTCCGACCTCGACGCCGCCTCCCGGCAGCAGCTGACCCGCGGCGCCCGCCTCATGGAGCTGCTGAAGCAGAAGCAGTACAACCCGTACGCGGTCGAGGACCAGGTCGTGTCCATCTGGGCCGGCACCAACGGTCACCTCGACGAGGTCGAGGTCGCCGACGTGCTGGACTTCGAGCAGGCCCTGCTCGACCAGGTGCGCCGCACGACCAACGTCCTGGACTCCATCGCCGGGACCGGCAAGCTCGAGGACGACGCGATCTCCGCCCTGGAGACGGCCGTGGCCGAGGTCAAGCGGGACTTCCGCGGCACCAAGCACGGCATCGAGCCGGGCCACGAGGAGCACGAGCCCCTCGACGCCTCCGCGGTCGACCAGGAACGGATCGTCAAGAAGTAGCCGGCGGGCCGGTGCGCGCCCAGCGCACCGGCCCCGGTGACGAAAGGAAGTCACATGGGAGCGCAGATCCGGGTCTACCGGAACAAGATCGCGTCGACCAAGTCCATGAAGAAGATCTTCAAGGCCATGGAGATGATCGCGACCTCGCGCATCAACCGGTCCCGGCAGCGCGTGAACGCGGCGCGGCCGTACGCCAACGCGCTGACCCGCGCCGTCTCGCAGGTCGCCAGCCAGCACAACGTCTCCCATGTCCTGACCACGCGGGCAGACGAGGTGCGCCGGTCCGCCGTCGTCATCATGACCTCGGACCGTGGCCTGGCGGGGTCCTACTCCTCCAACGTGCTCAAGGAGGCGGAGGGGCTCATGGAGCTGCTCCGGGCCGAGGGCAAGGACGTCAAGATCTACCTGATCGGCCGCAAGGCACAGGCGTACTTCGACTTCCGGCACCGCACCTACGAGCGGACCTGGACGGGCGACACCGACAGCGCCGACCCGGAGCGGGCGCGGGAGCTGCGGCAGGTGCTCGTCGAGGACCTCGAGACCGCCTACGAGGACGGCGGCGTGGACGAGATCCACATCGTCTACACGGTGTTCCGGTCCATGGTGACGCAGGAGCCGCGGGTGCTGCGCCTGCTGCCGCTCGAGGTCGTCGACGCCAACGCCCTCACGGACGAGGTGGCCGAGGAGTACGCCGAGATCGAGGAGACGAACCACCACTTCGACTTCGAGCCGAACCCGGAGGATTTCCTCGACGCCGTGCTCCCGCGCTACATCGACGCCCGGCTGTACGCGAGCCTGGCCAACGCCGCCACCAGCGAGCTCGCGGCGCGCCAGCGCGCCATGAAGGCCGCCGGGGACAACGCGGACGAGCTGATCAAGAAGTACACCCGCCTGATGAACAACGCCCGGCAGGCCGCGATCACCACCGAGCTCACCGAGATCGTGAGCGGCGCAGAGGCCCTGTGACGGGCCCCGCCGGCGATCCAGCAACCACCCACCTCGAAACAGTGAAGTGAGAGAAATGACTGTCACCACCAACGAACAGGCCGCGCAGCCGGTCTCGGGCGGGGCCATCGGCCGCGTCGCGCGCGTGATCGGCCCGGTCGCGGACATCGAGTTCCCGGAGCACGCGGTTCCCTCGGTCTACAACGCCCTGACCGCCGACTACGAGCTCAACGGCGAGAAGAAGAGGATCACCTTCGAGACCGCCCAGCACCTCGGCAGCAACATGGTCCGCGCGATCGCCCTGCAGCTGACCGACGGCCTGGTCCGCGGCGCGGAGGTCGTGGACACCGGCGCACCGATCTCGGTGCCCGTGGGCGACGTGGTCAAGGGCCACATCTTCAACGTCCTGGGCGAGGCGCTCGACGTGGAGACGTCCTCCCTCGACATCACCGACCGCTGGCCCATCCACCGCAAGGCCCCCTCCTTCGCGGAGCTCGAGGGCGCCACGGAGATGATGGAGACCGGCATCAAGTCGATCGACCTCCTCACCCCCTACATCAACGGCGGGAAGATCGGCCTGTTCGGCGGCGCGGGCGTGGGCAAGACGGTGCTCATCCAGGAGATGATCACCCGTGTGGCCCGCAACTTCGGCGGCACCTCCGTCTTCGCGGGCGTCGGCGAGCGCACCCGTGAGGGCAACGACCTCTGGGTCGAGATGGAGGAGGCCGGCGTCCTGAAGGACACGGCCCTCGTGTTCGGCCAGATGGACGAGCCGCCCGGAACCCGTCTGCGCGTGGCCCTGACGGGTCTGACCATGGCGGAGTACTTCCGCGACGTGCAGAACCAGGACGTGCTGCTGTTCATCGACAACATCTTCCGGTTCACCCAGGCCGGCTCCGAGGTCTCGACCCTGCTGGGCCGCATGCCCTCCGCCGTGGGCTACCAGCCCAACCTGGCCGACGAGATGGGGGTCCTGCAGGAGCGGATCACCTCGACGCGGGGCCACTCGATCACCTCGATGCAGGCGATCTACGTCCCCGCCGACGACTACACGGACCCGGCCCCGGCCACGACGTTCGCGCACCTGGACGCCACCACGGAGCTCTCCCGCGAGATCGCCTCGCGCGGCCTGTACCCGGCCATCGACCCGCTCTCCTCGACCTCGCGCATCCTCGACCCGCAGTACGTGGGCCAGGAGCACTACGACGTCGCGACCCGCGTGAAGTCGATCCTGCAGGAGAACAAGGAGCTGCAGGACATCATCGCGATCCTCGGCGTCGAGGAGCTCTCCGAGGAGCAGAAGGTCGTCGTCTCCCGGGCGCGCCGGATCGAGCAGTTCCTGTCCCAGAACACCTACACCGCCAAGCAGTTCACCGGCGTGGAGGGGTCCACGGTCGCGCTGGCCGAGACCATCGAGGCGTTCGGGAAGATCACCGAGGGCGAGTTCGACCACGTCCCGGAGCAGGCGTTCTACAACGTCGGCGGCCTGGACGACGTCATGCAGAAGTGGGACGAGATCAAGTCCCGGACCGGCGGCAAGTAGTCATGGCCGAGATGATCGTCGAAATCGTCTCCCTCGACCGCCCGGTGTGGACCGGCACGGCCCGCATGGTCCGTGTCCGGACCACGGAGGGCGACATCGGGATCCTACCCGGGCACGAGGCCGTGGCCGGACTGCTCAAGGCCGGCGGCTTCGCCGTCGACCCCGTGTCCGGGTCCCGGCTGGAGGGCACGATCGACGCCGGGTTCCTGTTCATGGACAACGACCGGGTCACGATCGTGGCGGACAACGTGGAGCTCCCGGCCTCCGCCTGATCCCACCCCCACCGCGCGGGCCCGGCCCGCGCACCGGACGGCACCGCGGCCTCCGCACCCTGTGCGGAGGCCGCGGCCGTTGCGGGGTCCCCCGGCCGGCACAGACGCAGGAGAGTCCATGGAAGAGAAGATCGTCGTGCACGGCCCCACCGCGGTCAACGGGACGCTGCGGGTGTCCGGCGCCAAGAACAGCGTGCTCAAGCTCATGGCGGCGGCGCTGCTCGCCGAGGGCGAGTCGACCATCACCAACGTCCCCGAGATCCACGACGTGACCATCATGGCCGAGCTGCTCCGCCGGCTGGGCTGCACGGTGGTCTACGACCGCGCCGAGCGGACCGTGCGGATCGACGTCCCGGCCGTCCTGCACCACCAGGCCGACTACGACCTGGTGCGGGCCATGCGGGCCTCGATCTCCGTGCTCGGACCCCTGGTCGCCCGCTGCCACGTGGCCGAGGTGGCGCTGCCCGGCGGGGACGCCATCGGCGCCCGCGGCCTGGACATGCACCGCGCGGGCCTCGAGGCCATGGGCGCGCAGCTGCAGATCGAGCGCGGCTACCTCGTGGCGTCCGTGCCGCAGACCCTGCGCGGGACCCGTTTCCGGCTGGAGTACCCGTCCGTCGGGGCCACGGAGAACCTCATGATGGCCGGCACGCTCGCCGAGGGCACCACCGTGATCGACAACGCGGCACGGGAGCCGGAGATCGTGGACATCGGCACGATGCTCCGGTCCATGGGCGCCCGGATCGAGGGGCTGGGGACGAGCACCGTCACCGTCGTGGGCGTGGGGTCCCTGCGTCCGGTCGAGCACCGCACCGTCCCGGACCGGATCGTGGCCGGGACCTGGGCGTTCGCGGCGGCCGTGACCGGGGGCACCGTGCGGATCGAGGGGGCCGAGCCCGGCCACCTCGCGGTGGTGCTGGACAAGCTGCGGGCCGCCGGGTGCCGCGTGGACACGGAGGAGGGCTGCCTCGTGGTCTCCGGGCCGGAGCGGCCGCGGGCCATCAACGTCTCGACCCTGCCGTACCCCGGCTTCCCCACGGACCTGCAGCCGTTCGTCGTGGTGCTCAACGCCGTGGCCGAGGGCTCGGGAATGGTGACCGAGAACGTCTTCGAGGCCCGGTGGGGCTTCACGGCGGAGCTCGAGCGGCTGGGGGCGAGCATCCGGCTCGACGGCCACCACGCGCTGGTCGCCGGTTCCCCGGTGCTCTCCGGCGCGCCCGTGGAGGCCAAGGACATCCGGGCCGGAGCCGCCCTGGTGATCGCCGGGATGGCGGCCGTGGGCACGACCGACGTGAGCGGGGTGGAGCACGTGGACCGCGGCTACGAGCACTTCGTGGAGCAGCTCGGCGCCGCGGGCGCGGCCGTGGAGCGGCACATGGCCGGTTCCGCGTACTGACGGGGAGCGGCAGGTTCGGCCCCGTACGCGAGGAGGCCCCGCACCCGGGTCGGGTGCGGGGCCTCCTGCCGTGTTCAGCGCCGGGGGCGGATCAGAGCGGCGTGACGCCGGTGGCCTGGGGGCCCTTCTGGCCCTGACCGATCTCGAACTCGACGCGCTGGTTCTCCTCGAGCGTGCGGAAGCCGCCCGACTGGATCTCCGAGTAGTGGACGAAGACGTCCGAGTCGGAGTCGTCCGGGGTGATGAAGCCGAAGCCCTTCTCGGCGTTGAACCACTTGACGGTGCCCTGGGCCATGAAATCTCTCCTTGCGAGATGGTGCGAAACGTGTGCACGGGTCGTGCACGGGAGGGCGGTAGCACGAGATGAGCCGAGGGCCCGGGCGTCCTGCCCCGTGGGGCGGAGGACCAGGTCCGGGTCGAACGTCACGCTCGCTTACCCGTTCTGCGAGCATGCAAAACATGGAACGAAGAACATGCTCAGCTTCACACACTCCCCGGAGGCGGTCAACGACGTCGGGCCGGAGAGTCCGACGTGTTGCCCGCTGTTCACCTGCCGTCGGTCCGCCCGCGGCCGGGCGGGCTCAGAAGAGCCGGGACTCGCTGTCGTCCAGGCCGCGCATCTCGTCGTAGTCGAGGGTCAGGCAGGTGATGCCTCGGTCCTCCGCGAGCACCCGTGCCTGGGGCCTGATGAGCTGCGCGGCGTACACGCCGCGCACCGGCGCGAGCAGCGGGTCCCGGTTGAGCAGCTCGAGGTAGCGGGTGAGCTGCTCGAC
The DNA here is from genome assembly GCF_044462265.1 of Kocuria rhizosphaerae. NCBI lineage: Bacteria > Bacillati > Actinomycetota > Actinomycetes > Micrococcales > Micrococcaceae > Kocuria > Kocuria rhizosphaerae. The sequence continues at coordinate 20,546 of NZ_JBISWL010000109.1, read as the reverse complement.
GCCGTCGATGTCCCCGCGGCGCTTGAGCTCCACGGCCACCGTGGCGCCCTCGGGGCCGCGCGCCAGGATGTCGACCGGACCGATCGCGGTGGGGTACTCCCGCCGGACGAGGGTGTGGCCCGAGCCCAGGCGGTGGATCTGCTCGGCGAGCAGGCGCTGCAGGTCGGCCTCCACCCCGTCCTTCACGAGGCCGGGGTCGGCGCCCAGCTCGTGGGAGACGTCCTCGTGGATCTCGAAGAGCTGGATGACCAGACGGTCGTCGCTCTTGGCGGCCTGCACCGTCCAGGTCTGCACGACGCCGTCCGCGGCGAGCTCGGGCTCGGGCTCGCCCACGTGCAGCCGGGCGGGCGGGCTCATCCAGTTCAGCGGCTTGTAGCTGCCGCCGTCCGAGTGCACGAGCACGGAGCCGTCGGCCTTCACGAGCAGCAGACGGCGGGCGGCGGGCAGGTGGGCGCGCAGACGCCCTTCGTAGTCGACGGAGCAATCGGCAATGACAAGACGCACGGGGACCAGCCTAACCGCCCGCGGGCGGGCTCCCGGGCAGCGGAGGCGCCTGTGAGACGATGAGCGCGTGCCACGCTCCAACCACTCCTCACGAGGCCGCCGGGACGGCGGCCCCGGCCCGCGCGCCAGCAAGTGGCAGCGGGGCGCGGCGCGCGAGCCGTGGTCCGTCGAGCGCGTCCTGGAACCGGCGCCCACCGTCGAACGGGCACCGGACGGGGACTGGATGGTCCGGCACGTCCGGCCGGCCAACGCCGTGAAGAACTACGTGTGCCCCGGCTGCGGACGCGGCATACCCCCTGGGACCACGCACCTCGTGGTCTGGCAGCAGGACTCGCTGCTGGGGGCGCGCAGCGCGTTCGAGGACCGGCGCCACTGGCACGAACGCTGCTGGCGCACGCGCCGCTGAGGGCCGGGGACGCCGAGCCGGACCGCTGGGCGCAGGCGGGCCGTGGGGCGCGGGCGGACCGCTGGGCGCAGCCCGGCCGCTGCGCGGGCCCGGCCGCTGCGCGGTCCCGAGCACGTCCTGCCGCCGGAGGGGACCGCCCGGCGCCGCTCAGCGGCGGTCCTGGCGGGGCACGAACACCTCCCGCACCAGCAGCAGCGCCGCCGCCGCCGTGGGGATCGCGATGAGGGCGCCCAGCACGCCCCACAGCGCCCCGCCGGCGGCCACGGCGATCACCGCGATCGCCCCCGGCACGGCGACCGCCCGCCGCATGATCCGCGGGGAGACGAAGTACGCCTCGACCTGCAGGTAGGCGAAGTAGCCGATCGCGTAGGGCACGGCCGTCTCCCACCCCGCGGTGGCGGCCACGACCGTGACGAGCACCCCGGCGGTCACCCCGCCCACGAGCGGGACGAACGCCAGCAGCGCGACCAGCACGGCCAGCAGCGCGGCGTACGGCACGCCCGTGGCCGTCATCAGGGTGAGGGCCACCGCCGCGTTGAGCAGCGCCACGCAGGTCTGCCCGACGACGTAGTTGCCGACCCCGCGGAGCATCTGGTCGCCCAGCTCCTGGACCCGGGCACGCCGGGACGCCGGCGCGAGCCGGTAGGCCCACCGGGTCATCACGGGCAGGGAGAACAGGAAGTACAGGCTCAGGGCCAGCACGATCAGCGTGCCGGCCACCGTGCGCAGCACCACCGAGCCCACGCCCACCACGCCGCCGAACACGCCCCCCAGGATCTCCTGGTCCTCGCCGATCCGGCCCGCCAGCCCCTCCAGCCACTGCTCGGTGGAGTCGTGGATCCGGAAGCGGGCGTCGAGCTCGGCGAAGGCCTCCGAGCGCAGCGCCGTCTCCACGAGCCGCGGCACGCTCTCGGCCAGCTGCGCGCCCTCGGCCAGGACGCGGGGCACCACGAGGGAGATGAGCACGGTCAGCGCGCCCGCGAGCCCCAGGACCACGAGCGTCACGGCACCCGTGCGCGGGACCGACCGGCTCTCCAGCCGGCGGACGAGCGGCTCCAGCCCGAGGGCGATGAACGTGGCGGTGACGACCCAGCCGACGACCGGCCCCACGTTGACCAGCAGCCACCAGCCCAGCAGCGCGAGGCCGACCCCCACCGTCAGCAGGAAGCCGGTCTGGACGGGCCCGGCGGGCGCCGGGGCCTCGGGGTGCTCCTCGCCGGGCGCCTCACCCGTCTCCGGCGGGACCTCGAAGCGGCGCCGCGGACGGGGGGCGGGGAACGGGCGCAGGAAACGGTCGACGACGTCGGTGTGGCGCCGGCGCGCCGGCCGCGGCGACTCCGGTGGGGGCCCGGGATCGGGTGGCGTCATGGCTGCTCCAGGTGCGTTCGGCGGCGGGCCGCGGGCCGGTCCCGCCGTCGTCGGGCCGGGACGCGGTCACGCCGGAAGCGTACACCGGGCCCTGCCGGTGGCCGCGGCGCGGCCCGCCGTCGATAATCGACGGGAGACCCGCGGCGCCCCCACTCGGGTGCCGCACCGCCGCAGACCCGGACCGCCCCGGTCCGTCGAGGAGACGCCACGTGAACGAGTTCCCGCACCAGCCCCGCCGCACCGCCGAGCCCGCCGCCCGGCCCGAGCCCCAGCTGCCGTCCTCCGTCCGGGGCGCGGTGGACCTGGGGGCCCCGGACGGGGCCCCCACACCGCCCGCGGAGGGGCGGGCCGGCGGGTACCGCCGTGAGGTGACCGCGGCGGACGTCCAGGAGGTCGCCCAGCTCTCCACCCGGGTGCCGGTGGTCTTCGCCCTGTGGGCGCGCCTGAGCCAGCAGTCGGTGGACTTCGCCGACACGCTCGAGCAGGTCGTGGACCGCTACGGCGGACGGATCCTCCTCGCGTCGGTCGACGCCGAGGCCGCCCCCGAGATCGCGCAGATGTTCCAGGCGCAGTCCGTGCCCACGGTCGTCGCGCTGCTGGGCGGTCGGCCCGTCCCCCTGTTCAACTCCACGGTCCCGCCCGAACAGGTGGCACAGTACCTGGACGAGCTCCTCGCCCTCGCCGAGCAGAACGGCATCACCGGCACGGTGGAGCCGGTGGGCGGCGGGGAGCCCGAGAAGCTCCCCCCGCTGCACCAGGAGGCGGTGGACGCGCTCGAGGCGGGTGACGTCGACGCGGCCGAGGCCGCCTACCGCCGGGCGATCGCCGAGAACCCCGGGGACCGGGAGGCCAAGCTGGCCCTCGCCCAGGTGCACCTGCTCCAGCGCGTCCTGCCGCTGGACGCCGCCTCGGCCCGGGCCGAAGCCGCAGCGGCTCCGGAGGACGTGGCGGCGCAGCTGCGCGTCGCCGACCTCGACGTCTCCGGCGGCCACGTCGAGGACGGGTTCCGGCGCCTCCTGGACCTCCTCCGGCGCACGGCGGGCGAGGAGCGGGACGCCGTGCGCCGGCGCCTGCTCGAGCTCTTCGACGTGGTGGGGGCCGAGGACCCCCGGGTGGTCACCGCCCGTGGTGCCCTGATGCGCGCCCTCTTCTGAGCCGCGGCCCCGTCCGCGCGGCCGCGACCCCGGGCCGGCCCGCCGCGCGGCGGGCCCGCCCGCCGGGCCTGCCCTGCCTACGCTGGGGGCATGAGCTCCGCACGCCACGCCCCGTCCCCGGTGCCCGCCCTGAGCGTCCGCGGGCTGGTCCGGGTCTTCGGCCGCCCCGGCTCCCCGGAGGCGAAGGTCGCCGTGGACCGGGTGGATCTGGACGTGCCCCGGGGATCCTTCTCCGGGCTCGTCGGCCGCAACGGGGCCGGCAAGACGACCCTGCTGTCCATGGCCACCGGGCTGCTGCGCCCGACCGCCGGCTCCGTGCGCGTGGCCGGCGTCGACGTGTGGGCCGAACCGCAGCGCGCCAAGCAGCTCATGGGCGTGCTCCCGGACGGCGTGCACCTCTTCGACCGGCTCACCGGCCGGCAGCTCGTGACCTACTCGGGGCTGCTGCGCGGGATGGACCGGGCGGTGGTCGCCGAGCGCACCGAGGACCTGCTCCGGGCCATGGACCTGCTCGACGACGCCGGGACCCAGGTCCAGGACTACTCGGCCGGCATGACCAAGAAGATCGCCCTGGCGGGCGCCCTCGTCCACGCCCCGAGCCTGCTCGTGCTCGACGAGCCGTTCGAGTCGGTGGACCCGGTCTCCGCCGCCAACATCCGCGAGATCCTGCACGGCTTCGTGGCCGCCGGGGGGACCGTCGTCGTCTCCAGCCACGTCATGGACCTCGTGCAGCGGATGTGCGACCACGTGGCGGTGCTCGACCGCGGTCGGGTGCTGGCCGCCGGGACGGTCGAGGAGGTCCGGGCCGGGGCATCGCTGGAGGACCGCTTCGTGGAGCTCGTCGGCGGTCGCACCGCGGCGGGGGAGGGGCTGTCGTGGCTGCGCCCGGCGTGAGGCCGTCCCCCGCGCGGGCGCGGCCCGGCACCGCGCTGCCGGCCGGGCGGCTCGTGGCGCTGAAGGCGCGGATCCTGCTCAACACCCTCAGCCGCAGCACGTGGGTGCTCGTGGGCACGGTCCTGGGCGCGGCCTACCTGGTCTTCGTGCTCGGCGCCGCCGTCGTCGGGCTGGTCCTGCTCGGCGGCCAGGAGCCGCCCGTCGTGCGGACCGTCCTCGTCCTCGCCGGCACCTCGGCGACGCTCGCGTGGTGGCTGCTGCCGGTGCTCGCATCGCGCGCGGACTCGACCCTGGACCCGGCCCGTCTGGCGCTGTTCCCCCTGACCGTCGGCCAGGTCCAGTGGGGCCAGGCCCTCGGGGCGCTCGTGGGCGTGCCGGGGGTGCTGACCGTCCTCGGCCTGCTCGCCTCCGTCGCCTCGTGGCGCCAGTCGGGGGCCGCCGTCCTGGCCGCCGCCCTGTGCCTGCCGCTCGCCCTGGCGCTGCTGGTCACGGGCTCGCGCTGCGTCACGGCCCTCGCCGTCGGCCTGGGCCGGCGCCGGCGGGTCACGGAGGCCCTCTCCCTGGCGGCACTGCTCGGCCTGGTGCTCCTGGGCCCGCTCGTCACGGGCGTCGTGGAGGGGCTCGAGCGCACCTGGGACCGGTTGCCGCAGTGGGCGGCCGTGCTCGCCCGGACGCCGGTCGGCGCGGTGTGGGCCGTGCCGGAGGACGTGGCGGCCGGCCGCTGGTCCGCCGCGGCCCTCCGCCTGGTCGCGACCGTGGCGACCGTGGCGGTGCTCGTCGCCGGCTGGCGCGCCGCGCAGTCGCGGGCCCTGACCTCCGCGGCGGGCGGGCGCGGCGCCGGGCACCGCGCCGGGGCCGGTGCCGGGCTGTTCGACCGGGGCCCCGAACGGCCGTGGGCCGCCGTCGCCGCCCGGTGCCTGATCTACTGGGGGCGGGACCCCCGCTACTCGGGCGCGCTCGTGGTGGTCCCCGCGATCGCCGGGCTCGTGTGGTTCTCGAGCGCCCAGAGCGGCATGGGCTTCCTCGTCTACGCCCTGGGCCCGATGTTCGCGGCGCTGCTGGCCTACCAGATCTCCGGGGACGTCTCGTTCGACAACACCGCGGTCTGCCTCCACGTGCTCACCGGGGTGCCCGGCGTGCACGACCGCGCCGGGCGGGTGCTCGCCCTCCTGGTCGTCGGCCTGCCCCTGTCCGGTGTGGGCCTCCTCCTGCCGTTCGCGGTGCAGGGACGCTGGGACCTGCTGCCCGGGCTGGCCGGGACCACGCTGCTGGCCCTGCTGGGCGGGGCGGGCCTGTCCTCGGTGATGTCCGCCCGCTACACCTATCCCGTGGCGGCTCCGGGGGAGTCCCTGTTCAAGACGCCCCACGGGTTCACGGTGCTCAACGTCCTCGTGCAGCTGGCGGCGATGGGGCTGATCGTGGTGCTCGTGCTGCCGGCGGCGGTGCTCGTGCTCGTCCAGGTGGCCACGGGCGACCCGGCCTGGGGCTGGGCGGCCCTGGGCGTGGGGACCGTGCTCGCCCCGCTGCTGTGCTGGGGCGGGGTCGTGCTGGGCGGTCGCTGGTACGACCGGCGTGCCCCGGAGCTGCTGCAGGAGGTGGGCCGGTTCCGCTGAGCCGGCCTCGGGTGGGGCGGACCGGGCGGCGGGACGGGGTAAACTGACCGGCATGCACCTTCTCCACGCGTCGACCCACGGCACTCCGACGAACGGGCCCGACGACGGCCCGTTCGGCAACGATCCGGCGCAGCCGGCGGGCGGGACCTCCACGATCGAGCGGGAGGAGACCCGGGAGCTGCACGAGCCCGGTGACCACGAGCGCTTCGCGCACTACGTCCGCAAGGACAGGATCATGGAGTCCGCCCTCTCCGGCGAACCGGTGATCGCACTGTGCGGCAAGGTCTGGGTTCCCGGCCGCGACCCGCAGCGCTTCCCGGTCTGCCCGACGTGCAAGGAGATCTACGACGGCCTCCGTCCCCCTCAGGACGGGGGCGACGACCAGGGCTGAGCGCGGCCCCCGCGTCGAAGCGCCCGCCGCCGGCGGGCGCTTTTGCGTGGCGCGCGCCTCCCGCGGCCTCCGCCGGGACCGCGCGTTCCCGTTCCCGGCCCGCGGCGCGCGATCCCGGCCGGCAGCACGCGATCCCGGCCGGACCACAGGACGCCCCCGGTCCCACGAGCCACAGCACGAGCGAAAGGACGTCGCCAGAGTGTCCCAGGACGACCAGCTGTCCTTGTTCGGCGCCGCCGCGGCAGCCGACCTGCCCCCGGCCTACCCCGACCGCGCCGCCTGGGGAACGGCGCCCAAGCTGCGCGCCTGGCAGGCCGAGGCGCTGCAGCGCTACTTCGACGCGCAGCCCCAGGACTTCATGGCCGTCGCGACCCCGGGCGCCGGCAAGACGACGTTCGCGCTGCGGGTGGCCAAGGAGCTCTTCGACCGCGGCACCGTCAACCGGATCACGGTCGTGACCCCCACGGACCACCTCAAGCGCCAGTGGGCGGACGCCGCCGCCCGGGTGGGGCTGGCCATCGACCCCAGCTTCAAGAACGCGGACGGCTCCCACGGCAGGGACTACGTGGGCGCGGCCGTGACGTACTCGCAGGTGGCGATGAAGCCCCTGCTGCACCGCGCGCGCACCGAGGCCGGCCGCACGCTCGTGATCATGGACGAGATCCACCACGCGGGGGACTCGCTTACGTGGGGGGACGGTCTGCAGGAGGCGTTCGACCCGGCCGTGCGCCGGCTCGCGCTGACGGGGACCCCGTTCCGCTCGGACACCGCGCCGATCCCGTTCGTCCGCTACCAGGAGGACGGGGACGGCGTCCGCCGCTCCACCTCCGACTACACCTACGGCTACGGTGACGCGCTCCAGGACCACGTCGTGCGCCCCGTCATCTTCCTGGCGTACTCGGGGCAGATGCGCTGGCGCACCAGCGCCGGCGAGGAGATGGCCGCGGAGCTCGGCGAGGGCTTCACCAAGGACATCACCGCCCAGGCGTGGCGGACGGCGCTGGATCCGAACGGGCAGTGGATCCCCGCCGTGCTCCAGGCCGCGGACCAGCGGCTCACGGAGGTCCGGCGCTCCGTGCCCGACGCCGGGGCGATGGTCATCGCGACCGACCACCAGGACGCCAAGGCCTACGCCGCGCAGCTGCGCCGGATCACCGGGGAGAACCCCACCGTCGTGCTCTCCGACGACAAGGGCGCCTCGGAGAAGATCGACGATTTCTCGGCGGGGGACAGCCGCTGGATGGTGGCCGTGCGCATGGTCTCCGAGGGCGTGGACGTGCCGCGCCTGGCCGTGGGCGTCTACGCGACGTCGACGTCCACACCGCTGTTCTTCGCGCAGGCGGTGGGCCGCTTCGTGCGCGCCCGCAAGCGCGGGGAGACGGCCTCCGTGTTCCTGCCGTCGGTGCCCGCGCTCATGCAGCTGGCCAACGAGATGGAGGCCGAGCGGGACCACGCCCTCGACAGGCCCGCCGCGGCGGAGACCGGTCTGCCCGCGGACCCCCTCGAGGAGGGCTGGGACGACGACCTGCTCGAGGCCGCCAACCGCGAGGAGAAGGCGTCCGCGTCCCTGGCGCAGGGCCGCTTCGAGGCCATCGGCTCGGACGCGTCCTTCCACGGCGTGCTCTTCGACGGCGGCGCCTTCGGCGGCGGGGTGGCGGTGGGCTCCGAGGAGGAGGCCGACTTCCTGGGCATCCCGGGGCTGCTGGAGGCCGACCAGGTCTCGGAGCTGCTGCGCGAGCGGCAGTCCCAGCACGCCCGGCGGCGGTCGGGTGCCGACCGGGCGGCGGAGCGGTCCGCGGTGCCGGACCACCGGAAGCTCAAGGAGCTGCGCTCGACCCTGTCGAAGAACGTCTCCGCGTGGGCGGCGCGCACGGGCACCCCGCACGGCATGATCCACAACGAGCTGCGCCGCGTGTGCGGGGGCCCGGCCGTGGCGCAGGCCAACGAGGCGCAGCTGCAGGCGCGGGTGAAGAAGCTGCAGGACTGGTTCATCGGCCGCAGGTGACCCCCGCCCCGCACGGGACGCCCCCTCCCGGGCGGCGGCCCGCGCGGCACGGGGCCCGGGGTCAGGACCGGGCGATCTCCACCCCGGCGGCGGCCATCTCCGCCAGTGCCCGTTCGGTGGTGTCCGCGGCCACGCCGGCCGTGAGGTCCACCAGCACACGGGTCTCGTAGCCGGCCTCCACGGCGTCGAGGGCGGTCGCCCGCACGCAGTGGTCCGTCGCGAGCCCCACGATGTCCACTGCCTCGATCTCGTGCTCGCGCAGCCAGTCGTCCAGGCTCACGTCCGGCTCGTCGTCGACGTCCTCGTCGTCGCCCATGGGCACGTCGGCGTCCGGGGCCAGCAGGCCCTCGAAGCCCGAGTAGGCGGCGTCGAGCTCACCCTTGCGGAACCACGCCTGGATCCAGTCGGTGTCCAGGTCCGGGTGGAAGTGGGCGCCGTGCGAGTCCGCCACGCAGTGCACGGGCCAGGACTCCACGTAGTCCGGTTCCTCGGAGAAGTGTGCGCCGGGATCGACGTGCCAGTCCTGGGTGGCTGCGACGGCCGCGTACTCCCCGTGGTGGTTCTCGAGGTGCTCGGACACGGCGGCCGCCACCGCCGCGCCCCCGGCGACGGCCAGCGCGCCGCCCTCGCAGAAGTCGTTCTGCACGTCGACGACGATCAGTGCGGTCCTCATGGTGTTCCTCCCTCGGTTTCTCGGGTCCTGTCCGGCGGGCGCCGTCCGCCCGGGCGCCGACTCACTCCGGGGCCTCCGGGCCCAGCACCGTCGGGATCACGGGGTCGCCCTCGCTGAGCCGCCGGGCCGAGCGCGGCAGCTCGGCCACGGAGGCCGCGTGCCGCGCCCGGGCCCGCCGGACCCCGGCGGGCCCGGTCCAGCCGTCCAGCAGCTCGCCGCCCCGGACGAAGTCCTCCATCAGCGGCCTGTCGTCGCCGTCGTCGTCGGGCGCCCGGCCGATCCCGACCATCTCGTGGGTCGCCGTGCCCTTCTCGTCCCGGCGGCGCAGCGCGTGCTTGCGCCCGCCCACGGACACCTTGCCCTTGGCGGCCTTCGCCACGGGCCGCAGCTCGCCCGAGGCGTCCTCGCGGGCCACGAGCTTGTAGACCATCGACGACGTCGGGGCGCCCGAGCCGGTGACCACGCGGGTGCCCACGCCGAACGCGTCCACGGGGGCCGCGTTGAGCGAGGCGATCGCGTACTCGTCGAGGTCGGAGGTGACGGTGATGCGGGTGTCCCGGTTCCCGAGGCCGTCGAGCAGCTCCCGCACCCAGGCGGCCTGGGTCACGAGGTCGCCGGAGTCGATGCGCACCCCGCCGAGCTCCGGGCCGGCGAGCTCGACCGCCTTCCGGACGGCGGTCTCGACGTCGTAGGTGTCCGCGAGCAGGGTCGTGCCCCGGCCCATCGACTGCAGCTGGGCGCGGAACGCGTCCTCCTCGGAGTCGTGCAGGAGCGTGAAGGAGTGGGCCGCGGTGCCCACGGTGCGCAGCCCGTACCGGTGACCGGCCTCGAGGTTCGACGTCGACTCGAAGCCGCCGATGACCGCCGCGCGCGCCGCCGCCACCGCGGCCTCCTCGTGGGCCCGCCGCGAGCCCATCTCGATGCAGGGGCGTCCGGCCGCGGCCCCGACCATGCGCGAGGCGGCCGAGGCCACGGCGCTGTCGTAGTTGAGCACGGACAGGACGTAGGTCTCCAGGATGCAGGCCTCGGCGAACGTCGCCTCCACGACGAGCAGCGGGGAGGACGGGAAGTAGGCCTCGCCCTCGGCGTAGCCGGAGATCGAGCCCGTGAACCGGAAGTCGGCCAGGTAGTCCAGGGTCGCGCGGTTGACCACTGCGGTGTCGGCGAGGAAGCGCAGCTGCTCGTCCCCGAAGCGGAAGCTGCCGAGACCCTCGAGCAGCCGCCCGGTGCCGGCGACGACCCCGTACCGGCGCCCCGCCGGCAGCCGGCGGGCGAACACCTCGAAGACGCTGCGCCGCTGGGCGGTGCCCGAGTGCAGGGCGGCCTGCAGCATCGTGAGCTCGTAGTGGTCGGTCATCAGGGAGGTGGGCGGCGGGGCCCACTCGTGGCTGCGCTGGTTCACGGTCACCACTCTAGCGACGCCCCCGGTGCGCCCGCCGTCCGGTTCTCGCTACGATGGGGGAACCATGGCCTGCACCCTCCCCGTCCTCGTCCGCGCCGCGGCCACCACCACACCCGAGACCGCCACCCGGCCGACGGGGGAGACGTCCGTGACCGCCCGGACCGAGAGCCCCTGGAACGTCGTGGTGTGGGACGACCCCGTCAACCTCATGAGCTACGTGACGTACGTGTTCCGGTCGTACTTCGGCTACCCGCAGGAGAAGGCCCGGGCGCTCATGCTGGAGGTCCACCACAACGGCCGCTCCGTCGTGGCCAGCGGCTCCCTCGAGGAGGCCGAGACCCACACCGCCGCGCTGCACGGCTTCGGCCTGTGGGCCACGTTCGAGCAGGCGGGGGGCCACTGATGGCGCAGGGTTTCCGGTCCACCCGCAAGGGCGTCACGGCCCGCTTCGAGGATGCCGAGAAGGAGCTGCTCCGGAAGCTGTTCGCGGACGTGGCCCAGGCGCTGGCCCCCGAGGAGCCGGCCGCCCAGGACCCTCTCGAGCGCATGCTCGGGATGTCGGGGGAGTCCTCCGCGCCGGAGGACTCGGCGCTGCGGCGGCTGGCCAGCAGCGACCCGGAGCGCGCCGCGGAGTTCCGCCGGTACACGGAGCGCGGGCTGCGGGAGTCGAAGATCGGCGTGCTCAAGCGTGCGGCCCTGGCCCTCGAGGCCGAGCCCGTGCGGCTGGACGCCGAGCAGGCCCAGGCCTTCGGGCGGGCGCTCAACGACGTCCGGCTGGTGCTGGCGGACCGGCTGGGGATCCAGGACGCCGCGGACGCCGAGCGCGTGGGCCAGTACGACGACTGGTCGGCGATCGAGGACGTCGAGACGTACATGTCGTTGCTGTACAACTTCGTCTCCTGGCTGCAGGAGACGCTCATGGAGGCCCTGCTGCGGGACCTCCCCCCGGAGTGACCTGCGGCGTCGTCCGCGGGAGGGCCCGCCGCCACCGCGGGACGCGAGCCCTCGGCCGCCGTGTGCCGCGCCCGGTTTGGGGCCTCGGTGCGCCCGGGACTACTCTCTTGACGATATGCAGGACGACCACGTACCAGGGTCCGGCCGCGGCGCGGCACGCGGACCCAACCCCGGCTCACCCATCGGCGTGTTCGACTCCGGGGTGGGCGGGCTCACGGTGGCCCGGGCGATCATCGACCAGCTGCCCCACGAGGAGATCGTCTACGTCGGGGACACCGCGCACGGCCCCTACGGTCCCCTGCCCCTCGCGGACGTGCGGGCGCACGCGCTGCGCATCATGGACGAGCTCGTGGACTCCGGGGTCAAGCTCCTGGTGATCGCCTGCAACACGGCCTCGTCCGCGGTGCTGCGCGACGCCCGCGAGCGCTACACCCGGGTCTACGGGATCCCGGTCGTCGAGGTCATCCAGCCCGCGGTGCGCCGCGCGGTGGCCTCGACCCGCAACGGGCGGATCGGGGTGATCGGCACCGAGGCCACGGTCGGTTCGCGGGCCTACGACGACACGTTCGCGGCGGCCCCGCACCTGCACATCGACTCGGTGGCGTGCCCGGCGTTCGTCGACTACGTCGAGGCCGGGATCACCACGGGACCCGAGCTGCTGGCCACGGCCCAGCGCTACCTGGACCCGCTCCGGGACGCGCGCGTGGACACCCTGGTCCTCGGGTGCACCCACTACCCGCTGCTCACCGGCGTCATCTCCTACGTCATGGGCGACGCCGTGACACTGGTCTCCAGCGCCGAGGAGACGGCCAAGGACGTCTACCGCGCGCTCGTCGGCCACGGCCTGGAGCGGGACCCGGGCCTGCCCGCCCGGCACGAGTTCCTGGCCACCGGTGACGCCGCGGCCTTCGAGGTCCTGGCCCGGCGGTTCCTGGGTCCCGAGGTGGCCCGCGTGCGCCACACGAGCTCCGTGGCCGAGCAGTTCCCCACGGGGTCGCTGGCGCGCATCACCCCCGAGATGATCGCGGACGCCCGGGGGCCCGCGTCGTGAGCGGTCCCGCGGCCGCCACCCCACCCCTGGAAGGTTCCCGCCCATGAAACTCACCATCGTCGGATGCACCGGCTCGTTCGCGGGCCCGAACTCCCCGGCCTCGTGCTATCTCGTCAGCGGCGACGACGCCGACGGCCGGACCTGGCGCGTGCTGCTCGACATGGGCAACGGCGCCCTGGGCGTGCTGCAGCGACACATCGACCTGCACGACATCGACGCGGTGCTGGTGAGCCACCTGCACCCCGACCACTGCATCGACCTGGCCGGCCTGCACGTGGCGATCAAGTGGGACCCCCGGGGCTGGGGCGCGCCGCGCATCCCGCTGTGGGGACCCTCGGGCATCAACGAGTACCTCTCCGGCACGCACGGGCTGCCCGCCGACCCCGGCCTGCACGGGGAGTTCGACTTCCACACGTGGGTCCCCGAGGAGCCCGTGCGGATCGGCCCCTTCACGGTCACCCCCTACCTGGTGGAGCACCCCACGCCCGAGCCCTACGCCCTGCGCATCGACTTCGACGGCGTGCTGGGGCCGAGCACCCTGACGTACTCGGGGGACACCGACGCGTGCGAGGGCCTGGTGCGCGCGGCCCGCGGCGCCGACGTGTTCCTCTGCGAGGCCGCCTACCAGGAGGGCCGCGACGACGACCTGCGCGGGATCCACCTCACCGGCCGGCGCGCGGGGGAGGCCGGCCGGGACGCGGGGGTGCGCAAGCTCCTGCTCACGCACCTGCCCGTGTGGAACTCCCCGACCCTGGCGGTCGAGGAGGCGGAGGCGGTCTTCGACGGACCCATCGGGGTGGCCGAGCCCGCCTACACGTACCGGATCGTCCGGCGCAGCAGCCGCCGCCCCGCGGCGGCCGTCGGACCGTGACGGGCCCCGGCGGCGGCACGGTCCCCGGTCCCCGACCGAGGGGTAAGGTGGGGCTCATGGATTCCCCCGTCGACACGACCGCACCGGCACCCTCGGCCCCGGGGACGACCCGGGCGGACGGCCGGGCGCCCGACGAGCTGCGGCCCATCACGATCACCCGCGGGTGGTCCCAGCAGGCGGAGGGCTCCGCGCTCATCGAGTTCGGCAGCACCCGGGTGCTGTGCACCGCGTCGGTCACCGAGGGGGTGCCGCGCTGGCTCAAGGGGGAGGGGCGCGGCTGGGTGACCGCCGAGTACGCGATGCTCCCGCGGGCCACGTCCACCCGCTCGGCCCGCGAGTCCGTGAAGGGCAGGATCGGCGGGCGCACCCACGAGATCTCCCGGCTCATCGGCCGGTCCCTGCGCTCGGTCATCGACCTCTCCGCCCTGGGCGAGAACACCGTGGTCCTGGACTGCGACGTCCTCCAGGCCGACGGCGGCACCCGCACGGCGGCGATCACCGGCGCCTACGTGGCGCTGGCCGAGGCCGTCTCCTGGGCCCGGGCCGAGGGCCTGATCGCGCGGCGCGCCCAGCCTCTCACCGGCACCGTGGCCGCCGTGTCCGTCGGCATCATCGACGGCGTGCCGATGCTCGACCTCCCGTACGTCGAGGACGTCCGGGCCGAGACCGACATGAACGTGGTCGTGACCGGTACCGGCGACTTCGTGGAGGTCCAGGGCACCGCGGAGGGCGCACCGTTCGACCGGGCGGAGCTCGACGCCCTGCTGGACCTCGCGCTCGCGGGCTGCGCCCAGCTGACCGAGATCCAGCTCCGGACGCTCCGGGAGGACGACGGTGCCTGAGCCCGAGGGCGCCCGCGTGGTGCTCGCGACCCGGAACCGGGGCAAGCTCGCCGAGCTGCGGGAGATGATCGCGGCCGCGCTGCCCGGCGCCGACGTGGAGCGCCTCGTCGTGGACGCCGCGACCGCCGGGGCGCCCGACGTCGTGGAGGACGGCACCACGTTCGAGTCCAATGCGCTGCTCAAGGCCCGCTCGGCCGCCGCCGCGACGGGGCTGATCGCGGTGGCCGACGACTCCGGGCTGGCGGTGGACGTCCTCGGCGGCGCCCCGGGGATCTTCTCCGCACGGTGGGCCGGGCGCCACGGCGACGACGCGGCGAACCTGCGCCTGCTGCTCGACCAGCTCTCCGACGTCCCGGACGCCCACCGCGGCGCCCGTTTCGTGTGCGCCGCGGCCCTGGCGACCCCGGACGGCCGGGAGCACGTCGAGACCGGGGAGCTGCGGGGCACGCTGCTGCGCGAACCGGTGGGGGAGGGCGGCTTCGGCTACGACCCCGTCCTGCGTCCCGAGGGCTCCCACCGTTCCGTGGCCCAGTACTCCCGCGAGGAGAAGAACGCCGTCAGCCACCGCGGCCGGGCGATGCGGGCGCTGCTGCCGCACCTCGTGGCCGCCCTGGACCCCGCCGTCCCCGTTCCCGACTGACCCGCGTCCGAACCGAGAAGAATCCCATGCCCTGGTCGTCGCTCCACCACCTGCCGTTCGCCCGAGCCGTGCAAGCGGTCCTGGCCGAAGCGGGGATCAGCGCCGACCCCGGGGAGTGGGAGGTGCACGCGGGCGGCTCCGCGCACGTCGTCGTCAACGTCGGGCACCGGATCTCGGTGCGCATCGCCAAGAACGCCACCGTGTGCTCCCACGTCGAGCGGCGCACCGAGGTGCTCCGGCGGCTGCCCCGGTTCTCCTTCCCCACCCCCCGCCCGCTCACCGGTGTCGTCGTCTCCCACGGCTACACGGGGGTGGGCCTGACGTGGGTGCCGGGTCGCCCGCACCCGCCCGGGCACGCCGACCCGGCGGTGCTGCACCGGGTGCTCACCGAGCTGGCCGAGGTCGACGTCTCCGGCTTCGCCCGCTTCCTGGACCGTCCCGGCCAGCACTGGGGCGGGCACCGCCGCCGGCACGTGCTGATCGACGAGGTCATCCCCCGGCTGCTGCCCCGCAACCGGGAGGCGGCCCTGGGGGCGGTGGCGGAGCTCGCCGCGCTGCCCACCGTGGCGCCCACCCTGGTGCACGGGGACCTCATGGGACACAACATGCTGTGGGACGGCGAGGAACTCACGGGCATCATCGACTGGGACCACGCCTGCCTCTACGACCCGGCGCACGACGCCGCGTCGCTGGGGCTGTGGTACGGCTGGGACACGCTGCGCGCGTCGGTCTCCGAGTCGGTCTACGAGCGGGCCCGGCTGCACGCGCGCACCTTCCCGCTGCAGGCGGTGGCCTACGCCCTGCACCACGACCTCGACACCGCCCAGGTCAACCAGGCGATCGCCCGCGCCGACGACTGGATCGAGACGAACCTGCGCGGCGCGAACGCCTGACCCCGCCGCACGTGCGGTCGCCGAGCAGTAGGCTGTCCCGGTGCCGTCCTCCGCCGATCCCGCTCCGCCGTCCGTGGACTTCACCGCCATCGACTTCGAGACCGCGAACCGCTTCCTCGGCTCACCGTGCGCCGTGGGCCTCGTCCGGGTCCGGGGCGGGGTGGTCGTCGAGGAGCGCTCCGCCTCCATGCGCCCGCCCCGCACCCGCCCGGACTTCGACCCCGGTCACGTGCGCATCCACGGCATCACCGCGGGCTCCGTGGCCGGCCGGCCCCTCTTCGACGAGCTGTGGCCGCGGATCGAGGCGTGGATCCTCGCGGAGGACCCGGACGAGCTCGTGGTGGCGCACAACGCGGCCTTCGACATGGGCGTGATCCGCTCCGCGTGCGCGGAGACCGGCACCCGGCACGCCCCGCTGTCCTACGCCTGCAGTCTCGCCCTCGCCCGGCGGGGCTACGACCTGCCGTCCTACGCACTGCCGCGCGCCGCCGAGGCCGCCGGGGTCCCGCTGCGCCGCCACCACGACGCCCTCGAGGACGCGCGGGCGTGCGCGGGCATCGTCGTGGACCTGGTCCGCCGCGCCGGGGTGGCCACGGTCGGGGAGCTGCTGTCGGGCGCGGGGCTGACGGTCAGGCGCCTGCTCCCACCTCCCTGAGCCACCGGTCCGCGGCCGCGGAGACGGCGTCGCGGGCGTCCAGCCGCTCCACCCACCGCGGGGGCAGCGCCGCGGTCCCGAGGGCGGCGCCGACGACGGCGCCGGCGACCGCGCCCGCCGCCTCCGGGTCGCCGCCGTGGGCGGCCGCGATCTCCACGGCCCGGCGGAACACCTCCGCAGGGTCCGCGCCGGCCGGGGACTCCGCCTCGGCACGCAGGGCGGCACGGAGTCCCCCGGCCAGCGTCTCCGGGGCCGTGCGGCCCTCGCCGAGCGGCCGGGTGGGCTCGTCAGCCACCCCCGCCGTCCGGGCGGCAACGGCCTCGTCGATCCGTGCGAGCGTCTCGGCGACCGGCCGCGTGAGGTGCTCCGCGGTCTGCCGGGCGGCCGCGACGGCCGCCGCGACCGGGTGGCGCACCCCCTGCAGGCGGGCCTGCACCGCCGCGTGCACCACGAAGCCGTGGACGGCCGCGGATGTCTGGGCCTCCGGGTGCCCGTGGGTGAGCGCCGCACCGTTGACGGCCACCGGCGCGATCGTGCGCCAGCCGACGTGGGGGAGCAGCCCGAAGGGGACCGACCGCGCCAACGTCCCGCTGTCCTGGGCCTCCGGCAGCAGCGGGCGCTCCACCTCGCCCATCCGGCCGGTCCGCAGCGCCCGCAGGACGGTGCTGCCGGGTGCGCGCACGGCGTGCAGCGACTCGTCGTCGTCGATGCGGCGCGGCAGGGGCCGCGGCGCCTCCGCCGGGTGCGGCTCGCCCTGCGTGCGCAGCCAGCGCAGGTAGGCCAGCCACAGGCACGCGGTCTCGTCCGCACCCTGCCCGTCGTTCGCCCACTCGACCACCTCCTGGAGCCCGTCCAGGGTGTAGAGGGCCAGCTGGGTGTCGGCCGAGATCCGCAGCACCGGAGCGTCGCCGGCCCACCGATCGGGGACCCGCGGACCGGCGGCGGAGGCGGCGAGGTGGCCCACCGCGTCCCCCAGGGCGCCGCCCAGCAGGGCGGCGCGCACGGAGTCCGCGTACTCGGGCCGGGTGGGGTCGAGGCCGGCGTCGGGCCGGAGCAGGGGTGCGGGCATGCGGCCAGTGTAGTGGCCGGGTCCCCGCACCCCGGCTTCTCAATCGGCTCTCAGCAAGGCGTGGTGGCATGGCGGCGGCGTCCGCGCCCCGCCGTCGCGCACCCCTGCGCGGCGGCCGTCCCCGACCCCCGAGGAGCACCCCATGACCGTGCACGTCCCCACCACCGACGGGTCCCCGGAAGGGCCCGACGGCACCGCCGCCGGGCCGGACGGGATCCCCGGCGGCGCCCGGCAGGTGCCGCCGGCCGACGGGCTCGTCGCGCCCGTCCCCGCCGTCCTCCGCCGGGACCCGCGGGCGGAGGACGGGCCGTGCTCCGCACCGGCCCGGTGGGCGGCGGAGTTCGCCGGCACCGCCCTGATCGTCTTCGCCGGCCTGGGAACGGGCATGTTCGCGACCGAGGCGGTGGACTCGGCCGTGGGCTTCGGGCTCGGCCTCGTCGCGGCGCTCGTGGCGTTCGGCCACGTCTCCGGTGGCCACTTCAACCCGGCCGTGACGCTGGCCGCGGTCGTCGCGGGCCGCACCGCCGCCGGTGCGGCCGCCGGGCTCGTGGTGGCCCAGGTCCTCGGCGCCGTGGCCGCGGCCGGTGTCCTGTGGGCGGTCCTCATGACGCTGCTGGACGCGCCGACGACGGCTCAGGTGATCGGCGCCGTGTCGAACGGATTCGGCGGGAACTCGACCTCCCAGGCCGGCTGGACCACGGTGCTGCTCGTGGAGGTCGTGGCGACCGCCCTCTTCGCCCTCGTGGTGCTGGGCTCCACGGCACCGCGGGCCAACGCGGTGCTCGCGCCCCTGGCCATGGGCGCCGCCTTCACGCTGCTGCTCACCGTCACCGCCCCCTTCGACGGCGGTGCGCTGAACCCGGCGCGCTCCACGGGCGCCGCCGTGGTGGCCGGGGCCTCCCACCTGGCTCAGCTGTGGCTGTTCTGGGCGGCGCCGCTGGCGGGGGGCCTCCTGGCCGGGCTCGCCCACCGTGCCACGGGCCGCACCCGTCGCCCGGCCCGCACGCGCGCCGCCGACCGGCCCGCGGAGCGCCACCGGGCCTGAACGGCCGTCCCGCCGCACCCCGCCCCGGAGCGCCGCCCGGCACACGGGCCGACGCTTTCCGTCACGGTCCGGGGCCGTGGCTAGGCTGGTGCCCGACCCGGCCCCCACCGGAAGGAACCGGAGGACCTCGTGAGCAGCACCCGCGCCCTGGACCCGCTCGGGCGGATCCTGACCGGCTCGCGCTCACCGCTGGCCGACCCGCGGGAGCTCGCGGCCGTGTCCGGCGCCCTGTACCCGGTGCTCACCCTGCTCGTGCGGCTGCCGCAGACCATGGTGCCGCTGGGCGTGCTCACCACGGTCGCCCTGGTCTCCGGGTCTCCGGCGCTGGGGGCGCTGTGCGCCGGGGCGGTGACGCTCGGATCGTCCGTGTGCGGTCTCGGGATGGGCGCGGCCGCCTCGTACCGCCGGCGCCAGGCCGGTCTCGTGCTCGTCGCCCTGGCCAACCCCGTGGTGATCTGGTGGCTCGTGGGACTGCTCCCGGAGCGTTCGGCGGCCGGCGACCCGGACGCGGTGGGGCTGGTGCTCCCGTGCCTGCTCACGGGCCTGGTCCTGCCCCAGATGGGGGTGGTGTGCCGGTTGCGCTGGTGGTCGCTGCTCGAACACCACCGGCGCGAGGACCTCGCGGACACGGCGCTGCGGTACGAGAGCATCATGGACTCGCTGGCCACGGTGCTCGCCGCGGCCGTGACGGGTCTCGTGGCCGTGACCCTGGGCCCCCTCGCGGTGCTGGCGCTCGGGGCGGCTCTCACGCTCGTGGGCAGCGGCGCGATCCTGCTGCACCGCTCGGCGCGGCTGCCTCCGGCGCTCATCCGTTTCCTGCCCGACTCCCCACGGCCGCCGACGCGGGCGGCCCGGCAGCGCCGGCGCCGGGCGCGGGTGGTGTGGTTGCTGCCGGTCGCGGGCATGGGCGCCCTGGGCTCGCTCCTGGGCTCGATCCTCGGCTCGGTCGTCGTCTTCGCGACGTCCGTGGACGCCGTGGTCTCCGTCAGCTGGATGTACGCCGTCACCGGGCTCACCTCCACGGCGGCGGCGGTCTTCGCCGCCGCGAGGGCACGGGACGTGCGGCGGTGGAACCGGTGGGTCGTGGCGTCGGCGGGGGCGGTGCTCGCCTCGATGCTCCTGTCCCTGCCGGACGACTCCGTGGGCATGGTCGTGGTCCTGGCGATCGCCGGCCTGACCACGGGGCCCAGCCTCGTCGCGGTCTACGAGATCGCCCGGCTCGTGGCCCCGAGCGCGCGGGTCACGGTGCTCACCACCGTGATGACCGCGGCCATGGGCCTCGGGCTGACGGTGGGCCTCGTCCTGTCCGGGTGGTGGGGGGAGTCCTGGGGCTACCGCTCGGCGGCGCTGCTGCCCGTCGGCTCCGCGGCGGTCCTGCTGGCCACGGCCTTGGCCTTCGTCCACCGCTGGCGGCGCAGGGGCCCGGCCGCCGGATGAGCGGGACGGGCGGCCCGGCCCGGCCCGGCCCGCCCGTCCCCTCCCGGCCTCAGTGGCCGCGGACGATCCACTCCTGCAGGTGGGGTTTCTCGGTGCCGATGGTGGTGGGGTCCCCGTGGCCGGTGAGCACCTCGGTGCCCTCGGGCAGGGTGAGCAGCCGCTCCCGGATCGACGCCACGATGGTGTCGAAGTCCGAGTACGAGCGCCCGGTGGCCCCCGGACCGCCGGCGAAGAGGGTGTCCCCGGAGAACAGCACCCCGTGCTCGCCCAGGTCGGGGGCGGAGAAGCACACCGAGCCGGGGGAGTGGCCGGGGGTGTGCACGACGGTGAGCGTGACCGGGCCCAGGGTGAACCGCTGCCCGTCGGCGATCTCGGCGTCGTAGGGGGTGTGCGGGTAGACCTGCTCCCACAGCATGGTGTCGGCCGGGTGCAGGTACACCGGGGCGCCGACCTGACCGGCGACCTCGCGCACGGCGCGGATGTGGTCGTCGTGGCCGTGGGTGAGCAGGATCGCGGTCACGGTGCGCCCGGCCACGGCCTCCACCACGGCGGCGGGGTCGTGGGCGGGGTCGATGACCAGGCACGCCTCGTCGGTCCCGACCAGCCACACGTTGTTCTCGACCTCCCAGGTCCCGCCGTCCAGGGAGAAGGTCCCGGCGGTCACCAGGTGCTCGACCCG
>NZ_JBISWL010000108.1:0-4261 GCF_044462265.1 Kocuria rhizosphaerae | reverse complement strand
CACCCGCCGGAGGGACGCATGAAGAAGTCTGACAGGGAGATCATGGAAATTCTCGAAGCCTATGACGCCACCGGCTCGGCGCACTCGGCCGCGGCCCTGGCCGGGGTCGATCCGAAGACGGTCCGTCGCTACGCCGCCGCTCGGGACGCGGGCCGGCCGGTGACGGGGCCGGGTCGGCGTCCCCGGATGATCGACGTGCACCTGCCCAAGATCGAGGAGTGGGTGGAGCGTAGCCAGGGCACGGTCCGCGCCGACGTCGTCCACGCCCGCCTTGTCGCGGTCGGATTCTGCGGGACCGAGCGCACCACCCGGCGGGCGGTGGCGCAGGTCAAGGCGGCCTGGCGGGCCGGGCACCGGCGCACCTACCGGCCCTGGATCACCGAGCCGGGTTTGTGGCTGCAGTTCGACTGGGGCGAAGGCCCGAGGGTCCCCGGCCCCGACGGCACCCCGCGGCGCACCTGGCTGTTCTGCGCCTGGCTGGCGTGGTCGCGGTTCCGGGTGGTGATCCCGGTGTGGGACCAGACCCTGCCCACGTTGATCGGGTGCCTGGATGCGACCCTGACGAGGATCGGCGGGGTGCCCACCTACGTGCTCACCGACAACCCCAGGACCGTGACCGTCGATCACGTCGCCGGGGTGCCGGTGCGGCATCCGCAGATCGTTCAAGCCGGCCGGCACTACGGCACCCAGGTGCACACCTGCGTGCCCTACGACCCGGAGTCCAAGGGCGGGTCGGAGTCCACGGTGCGCATCGCCAAGGCCGACCTGGTGCCCACCGAGGCGAACCTGCGCGAGCACTACGCCTCCTTCGGGCAGCTCGAGGCCGCCTGTGCGGCGTTCTGCACCAAGGTCAACGGGCGCACCCACCGGGAGACGGCCCGGGTGCCCGACCAGGCGCTGGTCGAGGAGCAGCAGCGGTTGCACGTGCTCCCGGTCGCCCCGCACACGGCGACCCTGGGGGTGACCCGCACGGTGGGCACCGACCAGACCATCCGGTTCGGCTCGGTGCGCTACTCCACCCCGCCTGGACTCGTGGGAGCCGAGGTGTGGGTGCGGGTCGCCGGAGAGGAGCTGGTGGTCGTGGCCGACCTCGACACCCTCGCCGTGACCCCGGGCTGGGCTGCCGGGCGGGCCGGGCTCACCGAGGTCGCCCGCCACCGGCTCTCGACCCCGGGCAATCCGCGGATCGACCTGGCCCACTACCCCGACCACCCGCAGGACCCCGCCGGCGCCCCACGTCCGCCCCGGCCGAAGGCCCGGTCGGCGGCCGAGGCCGAGTTCCTGGCCCTGGGCGCCGGCGCCCAGGCCTGGCTGATCGAGGCCTCCGCGGCCGGGGCCACCCGGATCCGGGCGAAGATGGCCGCCGCCGTCGAGCTCGCCGCCCTCACCGGGGCCGGGCCCGTGGACGCCGCCCTCGGGATCGCCGCGGCCGCTGGGCGCTTCGGCGAGGGGGACCTGGCCGCGATCCTCGACCACCAGGCCACCGGGGCCACCGCCGCCGGGCTCGTGGCCGCCGACGAGACCCACTCCGCCCAGCCCGGCACCGCCGCCTGGGCCGCCTTCGGCGCCCCCACGACAACCAGCACAACCGACAGGACCGAGGAGACCGCCCGATGAACACGACCACCACCGCCCCGCCGGCCCCGCCGCTGCCCGAAGACCTCGCCGCGGTGCTCAAACGGATGCGGATGCCCTACCTGCGCGCGGCCGCCCCCGACGTGCTGGCCACCGCCCGCTCCCAACGCTGGGACCCCACCGAGGTGCTGCGGGTGCTGCTCGCCGAGGAAGCCCGTGGGCGCGACGAGGCCACCCGTACGGCCCGCCGCAAGGCCGCCGGCCTGCCCGCCGGGAAGACCTTCGACTCCTGGCGCGAGCACGACTCCTCGATCCCCGCACCGACCCAGTCCGCCCTGGCCACCCTCGAGTGGGTCGGTCGTGCCGAGAACCTCGCGATCTCCGGGCCCTCGGGCACCGGCAAGACCCACTTCGTCGAGGCCCTCGCCCACCACGTCATCGACGCCGGCATGCGGGTCTCCTGGTTCACCCTCGAGTCCCTCACCGCCGCGATCGGGCGCGCCGCCGTGGACGGCTCGATCAGCAAGACCATCAACCGCATCACCCGGGCCGAGCTCATCGTGGTCGACGACATCGGGATGCTGCCCTCCGGCCAAGCCGCCGCCGAGGCCTTCTACCGCCTCGTCGACGCGACCTACGAACGCCGCAGCCTCGCCGTCACTTCCAACATCCACCCGGCCGGGTTCGACACCATCATGCCCAAGACCCTGGCCACCGCCGCCGTCGACCGGCTCCTGCACCATGCCCACGTGATCATCACCGAGGGCACCTCGCTACGGCTCACCGAGGCCACCGCCGGACGCGGGGTGGTCCCCTTGAGCTGACACCGGCAGGGAGATCAACTGACCGCGGACAGGGAGATCAGCTGTCCGCCGGCAGGTAGATCACCTGACCGCCCACCGGGAAGTCCCGCTGACCGTTGACACCGGCGGCAGCGCCCCCATCGCCTCCCGCTCGATGGCCATGGCCTCGGTCGGGCGGGTGCGCGTGGTGCGGTGGGTGCGCTGGTTGGCGATGACCAGCCAACCGGTGAGCTGGGCCTGGAAGTCCCCCGCGCACGTGAAGGTCCGCCCGGGCAGGAACGAGGTGGCCAGGTACCCGTTGAACCGCTCCACCACGCCCTTGGTCTCGGGGTCGTAGGGGCGGGCCTGCACCAGCCGCGCCCCCAGCGCCCCGCAGAACCCGGCCACACCCTCGGCGAGCTTCCCGCCCCGCCCGATCCCGGCCTCGTTGTCCCACAACAGCTGCCGCGGCACCGCGGAGAACCCCTCGGTCAGGCACCACCACATCCCCGCCAGCAGGTCCCCGGTGGTGCGGGTGGGCAACAGCGCAGCCGCCGCGAAGCGGGAGTGGGAGGCGACCATCACCAGCACCGGGAAGTCCCGGAACACCCCGGCGTGGTCCGGGATCAGTCGGCCCGGGAACCACAGATCGCACTGGATCTGCTCCCCGGGATGATGGACCAGCCGGTCCGCCGGATCCGCCACCCGGTACCCCGGGCGCAACCTGGCCACGTTGGCGTAGAACCACGACCTCGACCCGTCCCAGCCGACCCGCTCCGCGAGCACCGCAGTGGGCATCGACGGAAAGCGGGCCAGCAGATCCCGCACCGCGGCCTCGACCTCGCTGAAGGCCCCCTCCACCGGCGGGCGCGGTGAGTAGGACGGCGGGTCCGTGGAACGGATCGCCTTCGCCACCGTGTTCCGCGACAGCGACAACCTCCTGGCAATCGCCGCCTGCGACAAGCCCTCCACCCGATGCAGCTGACGGATCAGCGCCCAATCCTCCACAGTGATCACTCTCCAATCGTTGGACGAGCTGCTCACTTTTCGACCGGAACTTCAGCTACCTATTCGACCGGAACCGACAACCGACAGTGCTCGCTGGTCAGCAAGAGGCTCCCTGCCCAGAGGGCAGGACGAGGTGCCGCCCGGACGGCTTCCGGACGGCGCCTCGTGCCGGTCCGTCCCGACGATGACTGGGGAATCCAGGTGCCGGCGGGCCGGCCACGGGTGGCGGGCGCCCGTCCACGCCGCCCCACCGGTGTGGACGATCCCGTGACGCAGGAGCAGTGTCGAGACCCGGTGACGGGCGCGCACCGGATCCCCCAGCGGTCCTCCCTCGCCCGCAGCAGATCCCGGGCGGTCCCCTGCACCACGCAGGGAACGACCACCGCGGTGACCTCGCCCCAGGGGCGTCGACGTCGCGGTGCGTTCTGGTGGATCGTCCGGGTCCGGCCGTGCACCGGGCCGCTCCGGGCCTCGGCCTCGGTGCCCGTCGGGGCATTCACGGCGGCCGACGGCATCCGCCCGAGCAGGTCCGGGGCCGTCCGGCTCGCCGGAGCGGCCCGTGCCCGGGGCCCGGCCGATGGCCACGGCGGCCCGGCGGCGCCGGCGACGGTCGAGGACGGCCCCGTCGCGTCTGCCCGGTACTCGCCCGTCGTCGTTCGCCTGTCGTCGTTCGGCCGTGGTCGATGCGGCACCTGGATCGAGGGCGACCTCCCTCGTCCACAGCTGCCGGGGTCGGCTCGGTGCAGCCGGCCATCGCGAGCTCGAGGCCGTTCGTCGGTCGTGTGCGTCGGGCGGTTCTCGGGGCTGCTCCGTTGCCTTCTTCGTGACCCGGTGGACGAGGTGGTGTCGACGTCGCGACCGGGACGTGCGCACGACGCGAAGGGACCGGCGGCGGC
>NZ_JBISWL010000107.1:0-16861 GCF_044462265.1 Kocuria rhizosphaerae | reverse complement strand
GGTCCTGGGGGTGGGGGAGGGGCGCCGAGCGGCGCGGTGCGCACCGCTACTCGGCGGCCACCCTGCGGTCGCCGGTCGGGGCGGTCTCCGGGCGGAACCGCCGGGACGGTGCCCAGTGCTGCATCAGCAGGTAGTAGCTGACCCCGGCAGGAACGAGACCGGCGTACCAGGAGAAGTCGGCGAAGAGGAAGGCGGCGATCACTCCGATGACGACGGCGAGGACGGCGGAGGGGTTGACCCCGCGATAGGGACCCGCGACGTCGTAGAGCTTGCCGAGGTCGAGGGCCCTGCGGCGGATGACGTAGTAGTCGACGACCATGACCGCGAAGATGGGCCCCAGGAAGGCCGAGTACGTCTGGACGAAGACCTGAAGTCCGTCGGCGGACTCCTCCCGCACCAGCAGCCAGGGGAAGGTCGCGAAGGCCAGGAGACCCACGATCACGGTGGAGGTCCGGAAGGAGAGCTTGAAGATGTCCATCAGCACGTAGGTGGGGGGCACGACGTTGTTGAGCACGTTGGTGGTGACCTGGGCGAAGGCGATGAACAGCAGCGTGATCACGAGCAGGGGCGGGTTGTCGACGGCGTTCGAGAAGACCTGGATGGGATCGACCACCCCGGTCGCCGAGGACACCATCAAGCCGATCATGCCCATGAAGACGGTGACCGGGAGAATCGCGGCGGTGTAGATGCCGGTGAGCAGGCCCGGACCGGTGCCGCGGGTGTGCTCGCGGGAGTAGTCGCTGACGTTGATCATCATGGTCGCGTAGATGCCCAGGAACAGCATGGTCGCGCCCCAGAAGGGAGCGCCCCACGTGCCCTCGGTGTCCACCAGATTGGCCTGGATCTCCGCGCCGTAGCGGTCGAGGACGCTGAAGAACATGTACACCAGCGAGGCCAGGATGAAGATCGCCCCGATGTTCTCGAGCCACTTGATGCCCTTGAAGCCGAAGACGGACAGGCCGATCTGGAGGAACTGGAAGAGAATGAAGAACAGGACCAGGTTGCTGAAGCCGAAGAGCACGGCCGAGACCTGGTTGAGGGCGGCGGCCCCGATCCAGCTCTGGAAGCCGTACCAGACCAGTGCCGGCACGGCACGGATCAGGCCGGGAATCCGGGTGCCGGTGAAGCCGAACGAGTTGCGCGCCTGCACCATGAACGGGATGCCGAACTTGTAGCCTGCCGCCCCGTTGACGACCAGTCCCAGGCTGATGACCAGGCAACCGATCGAGATGGCGATGAGCAGCTGCACCAGGTTCAGCGTGCCCACCAGGCTGGAGCCCATGGTGAAGGTGCCGATCGAGACGCAGCCTCCCAGCCACATCAGGAGGTAGGAGAGCCTGCCGACGATGCGCACCTGTTGCGGTGCCAGGGATTCGTGGCCGGCGGCCTTGGAGCGGACCGGCTCGGGCGCGCCAGCGTGCGAGGTCCTACTGGGTGTGGACATGGTGGTTCACCTTCTGGATCGGAGAGGGATCGAGCGGAGTGGTCGACCCGGGCCTTGGGCCACCGGAGGCCGGGTGGGTCGTGGACGGCGGCAGCTCCCCGAGGATCTCGAGCGGGACGCCGGGCGGGGCCTGTGGGGTCGGACGGCGGGCTATGGCTGCGCCGGAGCGAAGTGGCGGGGCCAGTTGGTGATGGTCTTCGGCCGGGGAGGGGCGAAGGTGCGGACCTTCGAGGTGGTCAGTCCCAGCCGGACCAAGGACTCGGCGATGGTCACGGCGGCGGTGACGCCGTCGACCACGGGTGCCCCGGTGCGCTCCGACACCTTGTTCTTCAGCCCGGCCATCCCTCCGCACCCCAGGCAGATGACCTCCGCGTGGTCGTCCCGTACGGCGCGCATCGACTGGTCGATGATGGCCTCGACGGCTGCCTCGGGATCCGACTCCAGCTCCAGGACCGACATCCCGCTGGCCCGCACGGAGGCGCAGCGGTCGGTGAGCCCGGCCAGCTTCAGGCGGTCCTCGATCAGCGGAACCGTCCGGTCAAGGGTCGTGACCACGGAGTACTTGTGGCCCAGGTACATGGCGGTGCTCGCGGCGGCCTCCGTGATGTCGACCACGGGCACGTCCAGGATCTCCTGGAGCCCCTCCCGGCCGTGCTCGCCGTAGCCGGCCTGGATCACGGCGTCGAACGGCTCGGGATAGGCCTTGACCGTCTCCATCACGGCGATGGCGGCCAGGTAGCTCTCGTAGTTTCCTTCCACGGACTCCGCGCCGAAGAGCGGGGTGAGCGGCACGATCTCGGTTCCCGGCGAGGCGGCGGCTGCCGCTTCCCGGCCGATGGACTCGGTCATGGACTCGGTGGTGTTCACGTTGAGCACGAGGATGCGCATGATCGCTGGGCCTTTCGTCGGCGGGTCGAGGCCGGACCGCGTGGAGCCTCTGCCGGCTCCCCTCGAGGAGCCGCACGGTTCTACAAGCCATCGGGTGCTGATATTCCACAATACGAAATAGAGATTCTGAGATATGAAACAATTGTAAGTGTGTGCCACATCACGATCAAGGGTCTGAAACACAGTTTTCATCAGCCCGTGGAAAAGGGCGGAACGAGAACAGGCCGGCGGCCAGGAGTTCAGCTCCTGGCCGCCGGCCTGCGACGGCGCGGGCGGCGCGTCAGCCCTCGCCCCGGCGCACGAGGCGGCCGGTGGGCGTGCGGAAGTCCACGGCGGTGCCGCGCAACCAGGTCCTGCGGACCTTCCCGGACAGGGCCTTGCCCTGGTACGGGGTGATCGGGTTCTTGTGGTGCAGCTTGCCCGCGTCCACCACGAAGGCGTCGTCGGCGCCGAAGACCACGAGGTCCGCGTCGTAGCCCAGGGCCAGCTTCCCCTTGGAGCGCAGACCGGCCCGCTGGGCCGGCCGCGTGGACATCCACTCGACCACGCGCTCGAGCTCGATGCCGCGGCGGCGGGCCTCCGTCCAGATCAGGGACAGGCCCAGCTGGAGGGACGAGACCCCGCCCCAGGCCACCCCGAAGTCACCGTTCTCGAGGTCCTTCAGGTCCAGGGTCGAGGGCGAGTGGTCGGAGACGATGAAGTCGATGGTGCCGTCGACCAGGCCTTCCCACAGGAGCTCCCGGTTGCCGACCTCCCGCACGGGCGGGCAGCACTTGAACGCGGTGGCGCCGTCGGGCACCTCCTCGGCGAGGAGGGTGAGGTAGTGCGGGCACGTCTCCACGGTGATGTCGAGCCCGTCCCGCTTGGCCGTGGCGAGCATGGGCAGGGCGTCCGAGGAGGACAGGTGCAGGATGTGGGAGCGTGCCCCCGTCCAGCGGGTACGCTCGATGACCTCCGCGATCGCCAGGTTCTCGGCGCCGCGGGGCCGTGACTTCAGGAAGTTCTCGTACACGTCCCCGTGGGGCTGCGGCGCGCGGTCGATGGCCCGGGAGTCCTCGGCGTGCACGATCATGAGCGAGTCGAAGGTCGTGATCTCGGCCAGGTCCTGCTCGAGCTCGTCCGCCTCCAGGTGCGGGAACTCGTCGACGCCCGAGTGCAGCAGGAAGCACTTGAAGCCGAAGACGCCGTCGTCGTGCAGCTCGCGCAGGTCCTTCGTGTTGCCGGGGATCGCGCCGCCCCAGAAGCCGACGTCCACGAAGACGTTGTTCTGGGCGAAGAGCCGCTTGTACTCCAGGGCCGGCACGTTCACCGTGGCGGGAACCGAGTTCAAGGGCATGTCCAGGACCGTGGTCACCCCGCCGGCCGCGGCGGCCCGGGTCGCGGAGGCGAAGCCCTCCCACTCGGTGCGCCCCGGCTCGTTGATGTGCACGTGGGTGTCCACGAGACCGGGCAGCAGGGTCTCGTCGTCGGCGAGCTCCACGACCTCGTGGCCGGTGAGCCCGGCGCCGAGCGGCTCGATCGCGACGATCCTCCCGCCGCGCACGCCCACTTCCCGGGGCGCGAAGCCGGTGCCGCAGGAGACGTTGCGTCCGCGCACCACGAGGTCGAAGTCCCGCCCGTGGTCGTCCCGGCCGGCGGAGGCCGCGGGCACCGGGGTGCCGTGCTGCTCGTGGTACTCGGCAATCAGGCGCCGGATGCGCTCGGGGTCGTTGACGTTCTCGCTGACCTCGAGCCGGCGGGACTGCTCGGCGTCGAAGGTCTCCTGCGACTGCTTGGTCGCGGACCGGGCGGAGTCCTCGCGGGCGACGACGGCGGGGTCCTGGGGCAGGCCGGGGCCCCCGGCCGCCCGTGCCCGGGTCCCGGGCTCCGGCTTGTCCGCCGTCTCCCGGCCACGGGCGTTCTCCTGGTCCGGCCGCTTCTGGTGCACCGGCTTCTTCTCGGTCATCGGGACTCCTCTCGGTGGGGCCCACGGTCGTCGTCGGCCGCGGGGTCGGTCGTGCCCGTCCCGCCGAGCAGGGCGGGGAGGTCGCGGGCGAGGTGGGCCCCCACCTGCTCGAGCAGCCGCCCGGCCTCGCGCATGCACGTGCGGGGGTCCGGCTCGAGGTCGGTGAGCGCGTAGGCGCGCAGGAACCCGGCGTCCCGCAGGACCCGGGGCTCCAGTGTCGTGCGGCCGCAGACGGCCACGGCGGGGACCCCCGCGGCGCGGGCCGTCTCGAGCACGCCCAGGGGAGTCTTGCCGCCGAGGGACTGCTCGTCGAGGCTGCCCTCGCCGGTCACGACGAGGTCGGCCCCGTCGAGGAGATCGGCGAGGCCGACGAACTCCAGGACGACCTCGACGCCGGGTCGGCGACGGGCCCCCAGCACGGCGAGGGCGGCGAAGCCGACGCCTCCCGCTGCCCCCGCGCCGGGGGCGGCCGCCGCCTCGGTCACGGTCCCGCCGAGGGCCTCGGCGAGCCGGTCGCGCAGCACGGTCAGGGCGTCGTCGAGCTCGCGCACCTGGCGGGGGCCGGCGCCCTTCTGGGGGCCGAACACCGCCGCGGCGCCGTGCTCGCCGAGCAACGGGTGGTCGACGTCGGCGGCCAGCACGACCTCCGTGTCCGCCAGCCGGGGGTCGAGCCCGCCCAGGTCCACACGGTCGAGCCGGGCGAGGGCGGCCCCGCCGCGGGGCAGCTCCTCGCCGGCCGCGTCCAGGAGCCGGGCCCCGAGGGCCTGGAGGAGGCCGGCGCCGCCGTCGGTGCAGGCACTGCCGCCCACTCCGAGCAGCACACGGGAGGCCCCGGCGTCGAGGGCGGCGCGGACGAGCTCGCCCGTGCCGCGGCTGGTGGCCCCGCCGGCGTCGAGCACGGGGTCGCCGTGCTCGTCCACCGGCAGGGCCGCGAGCCCGGAGGCCAGCGCCATCTCCACGACGGCCGTGCCGTCGTTCAGGGCGAACCGGGCCTCGACCGGTTCCCCCACGGGCCCGGTGACGGTCAGCGGGAACGCGGTGAAGCCGGCGCCGACGGCGGCCTCGAGGGTGCCCTCCCCGCCGTCGGCCACGGGGAGGCGGACGACGTCCGCCGAGGGGTCCACCGAGCGGATGCCGGCCGCGAGAGCGGCCGCCACGTCGGGGGCCTCCAGCGATCCCTTGAACTTGTCCGGGGCGATGACGATGCGCACGTCGGTTCTCCTGTCCTGGTCGGTGCCGGCGCGCGCCGGCGGGTCAGTCGAGCAGGGCGATCGCGGTCGGGGCGTCCCCGGCGCGGTCGGCCAGCTCCTCGAACTCCACCACATTGTCGATCTCCGTGCCCATGGAGATGTTCGTGACCTTCTCCAGGATCACCTCCACGACCACGGGGACGCGGAACCGCTCCACCAGGTCGCGGGCCTCGGCGAAGGACTCCTGCAGCCGCTCGGGGTCCGTGACCCGCACGGCCTTGCAGCCCAGGCCCTCGACCACCTTGACGTGGTCCACACCGTAGCCCTCGGTCTCGGGGGAGTTGATGTTCTCGAACGCGAGGGAGACGTTCTGCTCCATCTTGAACCCCCGCTGGGACTGGCGGATCAGGCCCAGGTAGGAGTTGTTCACGACCACGTGGATGTAGGGCAGGTTGAACTGCGCGCCCACGGCCAGCTCCTCGACCATGAACTGGAAGTCGTAGTCCCCGGAGAGGGCCACCACCGTCTGTCCCGGCTTGCCGCGGACCACCCCCAGCGCGGCGGGTCCGGTCCAGCCCAGCGGACCCGCCTGACCGGCGTTGATCCACTGCCGGGGGCCGTACACGTGCAGGAACTGCCCCCCGGCGATCTGTGAGAGCCCGATCGTGGAGACGTAGGTGACGTCCTTGCCGAAGGCGGAGTTCATCTCCTCGTAGACGCGCTGCGGCTTGATCGGCGCCTGGGTGAAGTGCGTCTTGCGCTGCAGGGAGCCCTTGCGCCGGGCGCAGTCGAGGACCCACTCGCCGCGGTCGGGCAGGGTCCCGGCCGTCTTGCGCTCGCGGGCGGCCTCCAGCAGCACGTCGAGGGCCGCGCCGGCGTCCGAGACGATGCCCAGGTCCGGGGAGAAGACCCGCCCGATCTGGGTGGGCTCGATGTCGACGTGCACGAACGTGCGGCCGGCGGTGTAGGTGTCCAGGCCGCCGGTGTGCCGGTTGGCCCACCGGTTGCCGATGCCCAGCACGAAGTCGGACTCGAGGAACGTCGCGTTGCCGTAGCGGTGGGAGGTCTGCAGACCCACCATGCCCGCCATCAGGGGGTGGTCGTCGGGGATGGTGCCCCAGCCCATGAGGGTCGGGATCACGGGGACGTCCAGCAGCTCGGCCAGCTCGACCAGCCGGTCGGAGGCGTCGGCGTTGACGATCCCGCCCCCGGCCACGATCAGCGGGCGCCGGGCGGCGGACATCATGTCCAGCGCCTTCTCCGCCTGCGCCCGGCTCGCCGCGGGGCGGTGCGCCGTGAGGGGCTCGTAGACGTCGATGTCGAACTCGATCTCGGCGAGCTGGACGTCCAACGGCAGGTCCAGCAGGACCGGGCCCGGACGGCCGGAGCGCATGAGGTGGAACGCCTTCTGGAAGGCTCCCGGGACCTGGCCCGGCTCCAGGACGGTCATCGCCATCTTCGTCACCGGCGCGGCGATGGAGGAGATGTCCACGGCCTGGAAGTCCTCCTTGTGCAGCTTCGCCACGGGCGCCTGCCCGGTGATGCACAGGATGGGGATCGAGTCCGCCCAGGCCGAGTACAGGCCGGTGATCATGTCGGTGCCGGCGGGCCCGGAGGTGCCCACGCAGATCCCGATGTTGCCGGGGGCGGAGCGGGTGTAGCCCTCCGCCATGTGGGAGGCGCCCTCCACGTGCCGGGCGAGGGTGTGGCGGATGCCGCCGTGGGCGCGCATCGCCGAGTAGAACGGGTTGATGGCGGCGCCGGGCAGGCCGAAGGCCTCGGTGGCGCCCTCCTTATCGAGGATGGCGACGACGGCGTCGACCGTGCGCATTCTGGCCATGATGAACTCCTTGGACGGGACCCGCGGGCGGGCCGGAAGCTGGTGGGGATCGGAGGCGGAGCGGCGGGGACTAGCGGCCGGAGCGGCCGGAGAGCTCTTCGGTGAGCTTGAACAGCCCGGAGTGGTCGAGGCCGCCGTCGCCGCGGGCCACGGTCGCCGCGACGAGCTGGGCGACGAGGCCGCCGAGCGGGACGGAGATCCCGGCCTCACGGGCCGCGGAGGTCACGATGCCCATGTCCTTGTGGTGCAGCTCGAGGCGGAAGCCGGGCTCGAAGTCGCGGTCCAGCATTTTCTGCCCCTTCTGGTCGAGGACCTTGGAGCCCGCGAGCCCGCCGCCGAGGACGGTGAGGGCGGCGGAGGTGTCCACCCCGTAGGCCTCGAGGAAGACGACCGCCTCGGCGAGGAGCTGGATGTTCCCGGCCACGACGAGCTGGTTGGCGGCCTTGACGGTCTGGCCGGAGCCGGACGGGCCCACGTGCACGATGGTCCTCCCGACGGCCTCGAGGACGGGGCGCGCCGCCTCGACGTCGTCGGCCTCGCCGCCGACCATGATGGACAGCGCGGCGTCGACCGCGCCCTGCTCGCCGCCGGAGACCGGGGCGTCCAGGGGCCGGACCCCGGCTGCTCGGGCCTGTGCGGCCAGGCGGACGGCCACGTCCGGGCGGATGGTGGAGGCGTCGATCCACAGGGCGCCGGGGGCGGCGTTGGCGAAGACGCCGTCCTCGCCGGTGAC
Organism: Kocuria rhizosphaerae; assembly: GCF_044462265.1. Lineage (NCBI taxonomy): Bacteria > Bacillati > Actinomycetota > Actinomycetes > Micrococcales > Micrococcaceae > Kocuria > Kocuria rhizosphaerae. The sequence goes on along the minus strand of NZ_JBISWL010000107.1, from coordinate 8,821 downwards.
GACGGCCTCGACGTCGGGGGAGTCCGGGACCATGGTGATCACGACGTCGGCGCCGCGGACGGCCTCCGCGACGGAGGCCGCTCCCGCGCCGCCGGCCTCCACGAGCCGGGCGGTCTTCTCCGGGGACCGGTTGAAGCCGGTGACACGGTGACCGGCCCCGACGAGGTTCCGGGCCATGGGCAGCCCCATGATGCCGAGGCCGATGACGGCGACGGAGGCGGTGGTTTCCTGGCGTGCGGCGGCGGAGCTGGTGGCGGTGGTGGTCATGGGTCGGTCCTCACTGTGCGGCAGCGGGTCGGTGCTGCGGGGAACGGGAAACGCGGTACGGGAACACGGGAGTGCGGGGAGCGGGATGACGGGTCCCGGGCGGACGGTGCGGGCTCAGGCGGTGGCGGCCCGTGCGAGCCAGGCGAAGGGGTCCGGCTGCGAAGCCTTGTACTCGAGGCCGACCCGGCCGGTGTAGCCGAGTTCGCGGGAGCGGTCGAGCCAGCGCCGCAGGGGCAGCTCGCCGGTGCCGGGCTCGTGGCGTCCGGGGGCGTCGGCGATCTGGATGTGGCCGAACTCGGCGGCGTGGGCCTCGACCACGGCGTCGACGTCGTCGCCGTTGACGGCCAGGTGGTAGAAGTCGGCCAGCAGGGCGATGTTCGCGGCGCCGGTGGCGCGGACCCGCGCGATGACGTCGAGCGCGTCCTGGGCGGTCCTGAGCGGGTAGGCGAACGCGCCGGAGACCGGCTCCAGCAGCACGGTGCCGCCGATCGGTGCCACGGCGCGGGCGGCCCGGGCCAGGTTGGCGACCCCGAGCTCGTCCTGGGCCGCGGGGTCGACGCCCTCCTGGCGGTTGCCGTAGAGGGCGTTGAACCCGCGGCAGCCGGTGCGCGCGCCGATCCCGGCGACGACGTCGAGGTTGTCGGTGAACTCCTGCGAGCGGGCGGGCCAGGAGACCAGGCCGCGGTCCCCGCCGGGCATGTCGCCGGCGTTGAAGTTGAGTCCGGTCAGCTGCACGCCGGCGTCCCGGAGCGCGCCCACGAAGGCGTCGACCTCGCGGTCCGCGGGCACGGAACTCGCGAAGGGCCACCAGAACTCGACGGCGTCGAAGCCGGCGGCCCGGGCGGCGGCCGGCCGCTCGAGCAGCGGCAGCTCGGGGAAGAGGATGGAGCAGTTCACGGTGTACGACATGGGGTCCTCCGGCTCGGGGCGAACACGGGGCTCGCCATATTTCGTATTGCGGAACTCAACTTTTGTTCTACGAAAATGCTACGGGCGAACGCGACCCAGGTCAACGTCTTTATGAAATCTTTCTTCCACCATGCGATATCGGTGGATCCGGACCGCCGCGGACGTGGAAGGACCCCGCCCTGCCTCGGCGAGGAGGCGGGGCGGGGTCCGGTCTGGTGGGGGCGTCAGCGCAGCTTCATCTGCCGGTTGACGTCCTTGTAGAGCAGGTAGCGGAACCGTCCCGGACCGCCCGCGTAGCAGGCCTGGGGGCAGAAGGCGCGCAGCCACATGAAGTCGCCGGCCTCGACCTCCACCCAGTCCTGGTTGAGCCGGTAGACGGCCTTGCCCTCGAGCACGTAGAGGCCGTGCTCCATCACGTGGGTCTCGGCGAACGGGATCACGGCGCCCGGTTCGAAGGTCACGACCGTCACGTGCATGTCGTGGCGCAGGTCGTCCGGGTCGACGAAGCGCGTGGTCGCCCACTTGCCGTCGGTCCCCGGCATGGCGGTCGGTTCGACCTCCTGCTCGTTGGTGACGATCGGCTCGGGCACCTCGAGGCCGCGGACGTACTCGTAGGCCTTCCGGACCCAGTGGAAGCGGGCCGGCTCCGCGCCGGAGTTGTGCACGGTCCACTCGCACTCCGGGGGCAGGAAGGCGTAGCCGCCCGGGACGAGCTCGTGCTCCTCGCCCGCCACGGTCAGGGTCAGGGTGCCCTCCATGAGGAAGAGGACGGCCTCGACCCCGGACTCCGTCTCCGGGTGGTCGCTGCCGCCGCCGGGGCCGACCTCCACGATGTACTGCGAGAAGGTCTCGGCGAAGCCGGACAGCGGGCGGGCGAGCACCCACAGCCTGGTGTCCTCCCAGAACGGGAGCTTGCTGGTGACGATGTCCCGCATGGTCCCGCGCGGGATGACCGCGTAGGCCTCGGTGAACATCGCGCGGTCGGTGAGCAGCTGCGTCTGGTCGGGGTGTCCGCCGTGCGGTGCGTAGTAGGTGCGCTCGGTCATCTCAGATGCCTCCAGGGGTCGGGACGCCCACGGCGGTCGTGGGGTGGGCGAGGTCGCGCAGGTCGTGCTCACCGAGCCCGGTCGCTGCCTCCACCTCGTCCGCGCCGAGGGCGCCGCACAGCACGCCGCGGTGCACGAAGCGGGCCAGCGCGCGAGCGGTCGCCGGCTCGTCGGCGACGTCGGCAGCCTCGATCCCGGGCACGGAACGCTGGTGGTAGGCCATCAGCCGGTGGGCGGCCGCGTCGAACGAGCGCCGGTAGAACGCGTAGGTGGTCAGGTACCGGGTGGGCAGCTGGTGCGCGTGCAGGTCCCACCCCTGGTACAGGGCCCGTTCCAGGGAGCGGCGGACCAGGCGGGCGTGCAGGGCCCAGGCCTCGCGGCGCTGCCGCCCGTCGCCCACCGGGAGACGGTTGGTGGACCCGTCGGACAGGCGCACCCCGGTGCCGGCGACGGCGACCTGCATGACGGACTTCGCGTGGTCGGCCACGGGGTGCTCCATCGACTGGAACTCCGCGGCCACGCCCAGCGCGGCCGAGTAGTCGTAGGTGCCGTAGTGCAACGCCGTGACGCGTCCGCCTGCGGCGCGCAGCATCGCCGGGATCGGGCACGCGCCGTCGAGCCCGAGCACCATGGGGGCCGTCTCCATCTGGATCTCGAAGCGCAGCCGTCCCTCCGGCAGGCCCAGGGTCTCCTCGAGGGTGCCGCAGGCCTCGGTCATCACCTGGACCTGCGCCACGGTGGAGACCTTCGGCAGGGTCAGCACGAGGCCCGGCGGCAGCCCGTCCCCGGCCACGCCCGCCGCCGCCAGCCCGCCCTCGCGCACCAGCGCGGTCACGAACAGGTCCAGCGTGCGCAGTCCGCGGGAACGGGTCGGGGCCTCCAGGCACTTGAACCGGATGCCGGCGTAGGCCGGCTGGGGCGCCTCCCCCCGGTGACGGGAGACGGCCATCGCCGCGACGGTGCGCGCGGCGGCCACCGCGGCCTCGTCCTCCTCGGCGTCCGGGCGCTCGCCGTAGCCGTCCTCGAGGTCCAGTCGCAGGTCCTCCACGGGCTCCTCCCGCAGCTTGCGCTCCGTGCGGGCGACCACCTCCTCGCGCAGGTGCTCCTCCACCCCGGCGAGCGCGGCGAGCCCGGCCAGACCGCCGGCCTGCGCGGCCGCGTCCAGCGCCGTCTCGCCCCACTCCCGCGCGGTCCGCGGCGTGACGAGGTCGGCGGGCACGTAGCAGGTGTGCACCGGCTGCCGGGACCCGTCCTCGCCGGGGTAGGAGCGCGCCAGGTCCGCGTCGGTCCCCTCGAGCAGCCGGTCGGCGAGATCGGCGAAGGAGGCGGGCAGGCTCGTGGCCGGGGTGCTCACCGGTCCTCGATGAGGTCGTACGCGGGCAGGGTCAGGAAGTCGACGTACTCCTCGTCCAGGACGAGGTCGCCGATCAGCCGCGCGGCCGGCTCGAAGTACCTCTCGTACGACTCCGCGTCGACCTCCGAGCGCAGCACGTCCTTCTGCCGCTCCAGCTCCTGGGCGACGAGCTCGCGGGTCGCCGTGGCGCCGGTGTCGTCGTAGACCACGCCGTTGCGGATCTGCTGCCAGACCTGGGACCGGGAGATCTCGGCGGTCGCCGCGTCCTCCATGAGGTTGTGGATCGCCACGGCCCCGTTGCCGGACAGCCACACGGCCGTGTACCGGATCGCCACGTACAGGTTGAGCGCGAGCTCCTGCTGCGTGCGCACGCTGCCCGCGCTGGGGACGTCGAGCAGCTGCTCGGCGGTCACCCGCACGTCCTCGCGCAACCGGTCCACCTGGTTGGGCTTCTCGCCGAGGACATCGTCGAAGACCTCGCGGCACGTGGCCACGAGGTCCGGGTGGGCCACCCAGGAGCCGTCGAAGCCGTCGCCGGCCTCCCGGGTCTTGTCGGCGCGCACCTTGGCGAACGCCGCCTCGGTGGTCTCCGGCTCGCGGCGGTTCGGGATGAACGCGGCCATCCCGCCCATCGCGAAGGCCCCGCGGCGGTGGCAGGTCTTCACGAGCAGCTCGGTGTACGCCCGCATCAGCGGGGCGGTCATGGTGATCGTGGAACGGTCCGCGAGCACGAAGCGCTCGCCGGCGTCCCGGAAGTACTTGATGATGCTGAACAGGTAGTCCCAGCGGCCGGCGTTGAGCCCGGAGGCGTGCTCGCGCAGCTCCCAGAGGATCTCCTCCATCTGGAACGCCGCGGGGATCGTCTCGATGAGCACGGTCGCCCGGATCGTGCCGTGCTCGATGCCCAGGTGCTCCTCGGCGAAGGTGAAGACGTCGTTCCACAGCCGGGCCTCGAGGTGGGACTCGAGCTTCGGCAGGTAGTAGTACGGGCCGTGGCCGTTGGCGAGCAGCAGCTTCGCGGTGTGGAAGAAGTGCAGGCCGAAGTCCACGAGCGCGCCCGAGGCCGGCTGCCCGTCCACGGTCACGTTGCGCTCGGGCAGGTGCCAGCCGCGGGGCCGGGTGACGACCACGGCCAGCGGGGCGTCCTGGCGCAGGGCGTAGCTCTTCCCCTCGGGGGACGTGAAACTGAGGGTGCCCCGGGCGGCGTCGCGCAGGTTCAGGATGCCGTCCACCTGGTTGCGCCAGGTGGGGCTCGAGGCGTCCTCGAGGTCGGCCAGCCAGACCTTGGCCCCGGAGTTGAGCGCGTTGATGGCCATCTTGGCCGGGGAGGCCGGGCCGGTCATCTCCACGCGGCGGTCCTGGAGGGCCGGGGGAGCCGGGGCCACCCGCCACTCGCTCTCCCGGACCTCCCGGGTCTCCGGGAGGAAGTCGAGGGAGCCGGCGGCCGCGGCTCGGCGCCGGTTCTCCTCGCGGGCCCCGAGCAGCTCGGTCCGGCGGGGATCGAAGCGGCGGTGGAGCTCGGCGACGAACGCGAGGGCCTCGTCGGTGAGGATCTCGCCGGCGCGGTCGAGGCCCTCGGGGCGGGTGTGCTCGACGGTCTTCGTGGTGGACATGGGATGCCTCCTGGTGTCGGTGGGTCCGTGGGCGGACGGTCGGTCGTGGGTGCTCAGGCGTGCGCGGGGGCGCGATCCGCGGCGGCCCGCACGGTGGCGCCGGCGGCCTCGGCGCTGGCCCGCACCGCCTCCGCGACGGCAGGGGCCACGGCCGGGTCGAAGACGCTGGGCACGATGTAGCTGGCGTTGAGCTCGTCCCCGGCCACGCAGTCCGCGATGGCGCGTGCCGCGGCCACGAGCATGTCCGTGGTGATGTCGGTGGCCCCGGCGTCGAGCAGGCCCCGGAACAGCCCGGGGAACGCGAGGACGTTGTTGATCTGGTTCGGGAAGTCCGAGCGCCCGGTCGCGACCACCTCCGCGTGCTCGGCGGCGGCTCCCGGCTCGATCTCGGGGTCGGGGTTGGCCATGGCGAAGACCACGGCGCGCTCGTTCATCGCGGCGATGTCGGCCTGCTCGAGCAGGTCGGGCGCGGAGACCCCGATGAAGACGTCGGCGCCCACCACGGCCTCCCGGAGGGTGCCCGCGAAGCCGTCCTCGTTCGTGTGCTCGGCGATCCACTGCCGGTGGGCGTCCGTGTAGCGTTCGCCCCGGTGGATCGCACCCTTGCGGGAGCACGCCACGATGTTCCCGGCACCGTTGGCCGTGAGGAGCTGGATGATCGCGTGCCCGGCCGCGCCCACGCCCGAGACGACGATCCGGACGTCCTCCAGGCGCTTGCCCACCACGCGCAGCGCGTTGTAGAGGGCGGCGAGGGCCACCACGGCCGTGCCGTGCTGGTCGTCGTGGAAGACCGGGATGTCGAGCTCCTCGCGCAGCCGGGCCTCGATCTCGAAGCAGCGGGGCGCCGCGATGTCCTCGAGATTGATCCCGCCGTAGACGGGGGCCATGGCCTTGACGATCCGCACGATCTCGTCGGTGTCCTTGGTGTCCAGGCAGACCGGCCAGGCGTCGACGTCGCCGAAGGCCTTGAAGAGGGCGGCCTTGCCCTCCATGACCGGCAGCGCAGCCGCGGGGCCGATGTCGCCCAGACCGAGCACCGCCGTGCCGTCGGTGACCACGGCCACCGTGTTGCGCTTGATGGTCAGGCGGCGGGCGTCGTCGGGGTTCTCCGCGATGGCCGTGCACACGCGGGCGACGCCGGGGGTGTAGGCGCGGGAGAGGTCGTCGCGGTTGCGCAGCGAGACCCGGGGCGTGACCTCGATCTTGCCGCCCAGGTGGATCAGGAACGTGCGGTCGCTGATCTTGCGGACCTCCACGCCGTCGATCGCGTCGAGGGCCTCGCGCACCTCCTCGCGGTGGGAGGCGTCCGAGACGTTGCAGCTGACGTCGACGACGACGTGGCCGGGGTGCGACTCGACGATGTCCAGGGCGGTGACCGCCGCACCGGCACGGGCCGCGGCCGCCGCGAGCTCGCTCGTGACGGTGACGCCGGCCGGGGCCTGCACGCGCAGGATCATCGAATATCCGGGACTGGGCGTTGCCATGGTTCCTCCGTGGGAGCTCGGGATCACGATTTCAGTCATATAGTGGAATGAAAATTCCGTATTATGGATATTATGGGACACTGGCAGGGAAGGCAAGACATGCCGGGAACCGGAGTTCCGCCACGACGCACCTCAGGGGGTGCCCGCGGCGCCGGGGACCGTCCACGGACAGGAGATCGGAAGACCATGGCCACACGACCAGCCTCGGGCGGTGTGCAATCGGTGGAGCGGGTGTTCGAGCTCCTCGAGGTGATCACCGCGGCCGGCGGCGAGATGTCCCTCAGCGAGCTCTCCGCGGCCGTGAAGCTGCCGCTGCCCACGATCCACCGGCTGCTGCGCACCCTCGTGCCCTCGGGCTACGTCCGCCAGCTGCCCAACCGCAACTACGCGCTCGGGCCCCGGCTGATCCTCCTCGGGGAGGCGGCCGGCCGGCAGTTCGGCTCGGCGGCGCGCTCCCGGCTCGACGACCTGGTCCGCGAGCTGGGCGAGTCGGCGAACATGGCGGTGCTCGACGGCCAGGAGGTCGTCTACATCGCCCAGGCCCAGTCCAGCCGTTCGATGCGCATGTTCACGGAGGTCGGGCGGCGGGCCGACACGCACGACACGGGCGTGGGCAAGGCCATGCTGGCCACGCTCCCCGACGAGCGGGTCCGCGCCATCGTGGGCGCCGCAGGGATGGCCACGCCCACGGTCAAGAGCCACGGGACGGTCGAGGAGCTCTTCGAGGACCTCGAGCGGATCCGGGAGCGCGGCTACGCCGTCGACGACGAGGAGACCGAGCTCGGCGTGCGCTGCTACGCGATGGCGGTGCCCGGCGCGCCCACGCCCACGGCCATCTCCGTCTCCGGTCCCGTGTCCCGGGTGGACGAGGAGTTCGGTCTCCGGGCCGTGCCCCTGCTGCGGCGCACGGCCGAGGCCATCGCCGCGGAGCTGATGCCCGCCGGCGCCACCGCCTGAGCCGAGTCCCCGGCCGCCGCGCCACGACGACGCCCGCGTTGCCGGTGGTCCCGGCGGTGACGTCGTCCAGGCGGTAGCGCTCGAACGCCCGGACGGGCGCCTGGGCGTCCACCTCGCCCCGGTCGGCCAGCATCTGCAGGGCCCGCACCACGATGGCGTGCGCGTCCACGCCGAACCAGCGCCGGGCGGCCGCGCGCGTGTCGGAGAAGCCGAAGTCGTCCGCGCCCAGGGTGGCGAAGTCGTTCGGCACGTACTGCCGGATCCGGTCGGGGAGATCGGAGACGTAGTCCGTCGCGGCGATCACGGGTCCCTCGGCCCCGGCGAGCCGCCGCGTCACGAAGGGGACGCGCCGGGGCGCTCCCGGGGTGCGGAAGGCCTCCTTCTCGGCGGCCAGTCCGTCCCGGCGCAGCTCGTTCCAGGAGGTCACCGACCACACGTCGGCGGAGACCCCCCAGTCGGCGGCCAGCAGCTTCTGGGCCTCCAGGGCCCAGGGCACGGCCACCCCGGAGGCCAGCAGCTGGGCCCGCGGGCCCTCCCGGTCGGTGGGGGCCAGCAGGTAGATGCCCTTCAGCACGCCCTCCACGTCCAGGTCCGCCGGCTCGGCCGGCTGCTGGTAGGGCTCGTTGTAGACCGTCAGGTAGTACATGACGTTGTGGTCCTCGTCGCCGGTGCCGTACATGTGCTCCAGGCCGCGGCGGACGATGTGGGCGATCTCGTAGCCGTAGGCCGGGTCGTAGTGCACGACCGCGGGGTTGGTGGCGGCCAGCACGGGGGAGTGCCCGTCGGCGTGCTGGAGGCCCTCCCCGGTGAGGGTCGTGCGCCCGGCGGTGGCGCCGATGACGAACCCGCGGGTCATCTGGTCGGCGGCGGCCCAGAAGGAGTCCCCGGTGCGCTGGAAGCCGAACATCGAGTAGAAGATGTAGACCGGGACCATGGGCTCGCCGTGGGTGGCGTAGGCGGTGCCCGCGGCGGTGAAGGCGGCCACGGAGCCGGCCTCGTTGATCCCGGCGTGCAGGATCTGGCCCTGCGGGGACTCCTTGTAGGCCAGCATCAGCTCCCGGTCCACGGAGAGGTAGTTCTGCCCGTTGGGGTTGTAGATCTTCGCGGTCGGGAAGAAGGAGTCCATCCCGAAGGTCCGGGCCTCGTCCGGGACGATCGGCACGATCCGGTGGCCGAAGTCCTTCTCCCGCA